>JBLNDC010000284.1:0-5666 GCA_050261255.1 Bacteroidota bacterium | reverse complement strand
TCCCAAAGAAAACTTGGCCAAAATCTTTGATCCCTTTTTTACTACTAAACCGGAAGGAAACGGTTTGGGATTGTATACCTCCTATTTAATCACTCAAAACCATGGCGGTTATCTTGAAGTTGATTCCAACGAAGGGATAGGTTCGATTTTTACCATCTATTTACCGGCAGCCATTACGAATCAATGATATAATCAAAATAGTAGCCACACTAAAGGTCAAATTTACAAGTTTGAATATGGTGGAGAGCCTTAATCCTAATCCTTTCTTGAATCTTACCTTTCGACTTTTACTTTTGACTATCGACTTTCAACATTCGACTTAACTCAACCCGGAGGTTAACGTGCTCCAGCAAGCTGAAGCGATCCTCAAAAAATATTACGGCTATCCCAGTTTCCGTGAGGGACAAGCTCGGATCATCACTAGTATCCTACAGTCGAAAGATACTTTTGCGATCATGCCCACCGGAGCCGGGAAATCCCTTTGTTTTCAGATTCCCGCCCTGCTTTTTCCCGGGACCACTATTGTCATCTCCCCCCTAATCTCGTTAATGAAAGACCAGATCGACTCCTTGAACGCGCTGGGAATCCCTTCTTCTTTCATCAACAGTTCCATTTCGGCACGGGAAGTAGCGGCCAGGATTCGAAAAGCGGCGGCGGGCGATTATAAACTCTTATACGTCGCCCCGGAACGCCTCGAGGTTGATTCTTTTTTAGAGATGGTCAAATCGTTGGAAGTTAGCCTGATCGCTATTGACGAGGCCCATTGCGTCTCCCAATGGGGCCATGACTTCCGCCCCAGTTACCGCCGGATCGGCCCTTTCATTAAAACTCTAGCGAAACGTCCTGTGGCAGCGGCCTTTACCGCCACCGCCACTCCGGAAGTTAAGGAAGACATCGTTAAACTACTGGCCTTAGATGATCCAACTATAATTGTCACCGGCTTTAACCGGGAGAACCTTACCTTCTCGGTGGTCCGGGGCGAAAACAAACGGGACTTCGTCCTGAAGTACTTAGCGGCCAACCCAGGGCATTCAGGCATTATCTACGCGGCGACCCGGAAAGAAGTCGACCAGCTCTATGTCTTATTAAGCAAGAATAATCCGGCAGTTGGAAAATACCATGCCGGAATGAGCGATAAGGAACGGGCTCAAAACCAAGAAGCCTTTTTATATGATGATATCAAGATCATGGTCGCCACCAACGCTTTCGGGATGGGAATCGATAAATCCAACGTCCGTTTCGTGATCCATTACAACCTTCCCAAAAATATGGAAGCTTATTATCAAGAAGCCGGCCGGGCCGGACGGGACGGCGAACCCAGCGAATGCATCCTCCTTTTTTCACCCCAGGATATCTTCATTCAGAAATACTTAATCGAAGAGACGGTGTACTCTCCTGCCCGGAAACAAAATGAGTATCAAAAACTCCAGGACATGGTCGATTACGCTCACTGCTCCCGTTGTCTGAGAGGGTTCATTCTCGAGTATTTCGGGGAGGAGAATGTCGCGGCATCTTGCGGCAACTGCGGCAATTGTTCCGATGAGACTGAGATGGTTGATATCACCATCCCCGCCCAAAAGGTTTTTTCTTGTATCGCCCGTTTACGGGAACGGTTTGGGATTACGATGGTGGCCGAAGTATTGAAAGGTTCCGCCGTCAAAAAATTACTCCAACTGAAATTAAATACTCTGCCCACATACGGTTCGCTCCGGGATATGTCACTGCCTGATATAAAAGACTTAATCAACCGGTTAACCGCCGAGGACTACCTCTATCTGACCCAAGGGAAATACCCAGTTGTTAAGTTGAAGCCCAAAGCAATCGCTGTCTTAAAAAATGAGGCCCAAGTCAGTCAGAGAATCGTGAAGCGCCAAACCAAATTGGAAGAAGACACCGCCCTGTTCGAGTCTCTCCGCCGTCTCCGCAGGGAGATTGCTGATCGGGAAGGCGTTCCCCCCTATATCGTCTTCGCCGACAGCACCCTTAGGGAAATGGCGAAGTTCAATCCGACCACTCCCCAAGAATTATTGGCGATTAAAGGAGTCGGTGAGTCGAAACTGGAACGGTACGGGGCCTTGTTTTTAAATGTGATCAGGAAGCATTTGGAGTCTAACTAAATCATGACTTCGTTCCCCCAACGGGTAATTCGCCATGCCTTTGCAAGTTTTTAGGATTAATAATAAGAATTGGGATCTAATGTGAGGTAATACAAAATTAACGCTTTTTATTTTGTTTCTCTATATTATTGATTCAATAAAAGGAAAAAGCGGATGGTTTCACCCGCAGAATGAATCGAATCGCCGGATAATATTTGGTAATTCAGGATTCATCTTTACCGGCCTTCTCCGCTCAAAAAGTCTAGAGTACTTTTAACTGGTCCCATCTTAACCTTGGCTAATTGAGATAAAGAAAAGTCTTACCGATATTGGCAAGACCCAACAAACGCTAAATCTCTAATGATAGCAACAGTTTTCCGTTAAATAAGTGGCAAAACTTAATCAGAGCATAATTAATTTAGAATTAAACCGTCATCCCGCCATCGATGGAAAGGTTAATCCCGGTACAAAATTCGGCTGAAATTAGGTAAAGAACACCTTCCGCAATCTCTTTCGATTGGCCAAGCCGTTTCATCGGTTGTCGCGCGATAAATTGTTCACGGGCAGCAGCCGGATTTTCAAATTTGGCTAACCGATCGCCCAATGACGGTGTATCCGTTGTTCCAGGGCTAACGCAATTAACCCGGATTCCATCCTCCATGTAGTCCGCTGCCATGGCTCGGGTCAAAGCAACAATAGCTCCTTTAGAAGCAGAGTAAGCGGCCCTGTCTTTAACCCCTTTAAGTGCCACGGAAGAAGCATTGTTAACGATGCACCCTTTGGTCTTTTTTAGATACGGTATGGCGAAACGGGCGAGTAAATAGGTTCCACGCACATTGACCGCCATCGTTCGATCCCAATCTTCCGGAGACATATTATCTATCCGGCCGGGAATGACAATTCCGGCATTGTTGAAGAGAATATCAACTTTACCGAAGAGTCTTACTGTCTCTTCAACCACACGCCGGGCATCGGTTTCTACGGCTATATCTCCCTGTACAAAGATGGCAGTCCCACCTTCATCATTAATACGCCGGACCACCCTAACAGCAGAGTCAGTAAGAGAATTGCAACAAACTTTCGCTCCTTGATTGGCTAATAAAATTGCTGTTGCTTCGCCGATTCCGGCCCCCGCTCCAGTGATAATTGCGACTTTTCCTTGTAAATTCACGGTAAGCCCTCCCATACCGATACGCTATTTTTGATTGAATTTGATCTCGTCGCGGACATCTTTCCCGACAAAACCGACTAAATAATCAAGTCTGATTGGATGAAATGCTTCAAAAAATACGACTTCTTCCGGGCTGGTAGAACGGAGAGAATGAACGGTCCATGAAGGAACTACCACCACATCCCCCGGCCCAACATCCTGGGTCATCCCTTCTACTGATACTTCCATTCTACCTTGGACAATTATGGTAATTTGTTCCGCTTCATGTTTGTGGTCCGGAATCACTGTGCCGGGCGCATACCGAACCTTGGTTACGGTAACTTTTTCGCCGGTAATAGTATGTCGCTTAATCCCCGGCAAATACTCAACCTCAGGGAAATCGCTCCATTTGCTAAAGTAACTAAAACTCATCGATTTCTCTCCTTTGCGATAATAGATGTTTAAAGGTAACCAAAAATAAACCCAATGAAACAAAACCATCAGTTAAACCATATGATACACCTTAATACATACCGGGGTAGGTACTTTCACTTCAGAGATCATTGTAAGATTACCGGTACCGTTGTCGATTTCAAATACGACAATATTGTCTGTATCCTGATTTGCAACCAACAAAAATGTTCCAGTTGGATCGATTGCGAAGTTTCGCGGTATTTCCCCACGGGAGGATTCGATCCCAATTGGTGAAAGCAGTCCGGTATTTTGGTCAACCCTATAGATCACAATGCTGTTATGACCGCGATTAGATCCGTATAAATATCGGCCGTTGGGATGGATTTTAATATCTGCGCCGCTGTTTTCACCTTCAAAACCGCCCAAAACCGTAGGTACATTCTGCAATAATGTAAAACTACCCGATTGTTGATCGAATTTCAAGGCTGAAATTGTACAATTAAGCTCATTGATCATGTAACAAAATCGGCCATTCGGATGAAAGACGCAATGCCGCGGACCGGAACCCGGCTCTGCAGTATAAGATTCACAACTCAGCAACTCAAGTTTTCCGCTGCTGAAATCCGTTTTATAGAGCATCAGCTTATCCAATCCCAGATCCGGTACGCAAGTATACCGGTTTGAAGGGTCAAAAACAAGTGAATGAGCATGTGGACCGGTTTGTCTTGTTTTATTTACGCTGGAACCTGAGTGTTGAATGAATTGACTTGGCGTATCCAAGGCGCCATTTTTTAAAATGGGATATACGCATACGCTTCCGCTCATAAAATTCGTTACAAATACATGACTCTCCCGATCATTTACACAAACGTAGCAAGGGTCCGCCCCCCCCGTTGGCAATTGATTAATAAAACTTAATCGGCTTGTCCCGCTTTCAACGGCAAAAGCGCTTACCGCTCCCGACTCTTTACCATCAAATTGCTTCAATTCATTCACCGCATATAAATACTTCCCCGATGGTGTAAGAGTTAAGTAAGAGGGATTTACGACTCCCGTGGTAGTGGATACCAACCTCAACTGCCCGCTGGAGAAATCCAGCTTATAAAGATAAATCCCTTCCCCTTTGCCAAGCAGAACTTGGCCCGTACCAAACTTGATCGCTTCAGTATAAGTTCCGACGTATACATACATATCTTTCGCCATGCTGTTCACTGCTTCCTTATTTTTTTTAGAGCATGAATGATAAATTCATTACGTCCACGCGCCAGTTGCTCCATATCTTTTTGGGACCAATCGTAAATCCCCTTACCGGTTTTATAACCCAATTCACCGCGGTTTACGAGCTCGGTGAGGTAAGGGTTGGTAACGCTGGAACCGCTAATTGCCGGAAGAACGGTATTTTGGACCGAAGCGGCCAAGTCTAATCCTACAGCATCAATATGTTCCAAAGGCCCCCAAGCAGGGAATCTGAGCCCCATTCCCATTTTAACTGCAGTGTCAACATCCTCCGGAGAAGCTAAGCCTATTGCCACAATATTAAGAGCTTCCCTGATAACCGCTTGCAGGATCCGGTTGGCAAGTTGGCCGGGCAGATCCTTTCTAACGAGTACAGGCGCTTTTCCCCATTTCGCTAATGTATCTTTAACTGAAACCGCAACAGCTTCGTCGGTTTGATCTCCCATGACCACCTCAACCAAAGGCACGAGATGGGCGGGAAACCAGAAATGCGCCGTTACTGTTCGGCCCGGGTTTTTCACTTTTTTTGCTATATCCGTGATCCGTAGCCCGGAAGTATTGGAAAGAATGGGGATTTCAGCGGGTAATAACATATCCAATTTTTCGAAGAGTTCCTGTTTTGCTTGGAGATTTTCATAGATCGCCTCGATGACCATCTTTGCCCGGGAAAGTGAACTATCCATATTCTCGGATAATATCAAATTTCCCTTCGCCGGACCGGATGCATCCTTATCCGCGATCCCGTTTTCTACAAGTTCATCAATACTCTT
>JBLNDC010000283.1:0-2656 GCA_050261255.1 Bacteroidota bacterium | reverse complement strand
GATAAATTATGGGTTAAAGCAGTCAAATTGGCGAGTGAAAACCAGAATTTAATTCCGGGGAATGTTCATATGCAGATTAAAGAATTTAATACTAAAGGAAAGGTCAAGGGAACTGAGGCGTCTTGGTTACAATTTGTCGAAACAGATAACGGCAGAATTGAAACTAAATTAGTTAAAAAGCTGAAAGATGGCGAAGATGTAACGGACTTAGAAAAAGAAGAAAAGGGTAACCGAAAAAATCTAGAGTATAATAGTGATTTGTCCGATTGCACCCTTCCCTTTAACCCAAAGATACAACCGAATCTCACTGTAAAAAGATCGGATCAGATTGAGACTAAAGCTGGCCAAGTTTGTGTGGTTTATGTTTTTAAATGCACCAACCCCAAGAACGAAATCGTTGTTGGGAAAGCTTGGTTAAATTTGAACGGAGTTCCTGTGGCTATGAGTTATGGTTATGATCCTTTACCTAAAAGGTTGCCTAAACAATTAAAAGAGGCTGCTCACGAAGTGTATTATCAATATGATAACGACGGAAAATGGTATCCCGAAAGGGTATTTATCAAACTTAAGAGCAGACTTTTAATTTTTAGAAGATTGACATATATAGAGAGTACATTTAGTGATTATTGGATACCGAAAGTATTAAGGCTGATAACTAATGGTAAACCTCATATTGAAGAGCACAAAGTTTATGCCTTCCCCTTTGAATACATTAATGGCTACCTTTTTGTGAAAGTTAAGATTAACGATTTGGAACACGAATACCGTTTTCTGTTAGATACCGGAGCGTCAATAACAGTCGTTAATCCCCGTATAGCTGCGGCGTTATGTTTTAAAAAAACCGCTGAAATGGAAGTAAGAGACGGTTTTATTTCAAAAAAAGCTGATGTAGTCCGTATTGAAGAACTCAATCTTGGGGAAATAACCGTTGAGAATTGCGGTGCTGTAATTTTCGACATGGGAAAAATTGAGGCTGATCTCGCTCTCAAGATCGATGGTATTATTGGCAGTAATTTTTTAAGCTTATTTGTGGTGCGAATTGATTATTCCAAAAAAGAATTGGTTTTTACCGCTAATAGCGATGGTATTGATGATGAGATCGAAAAGGGCCACCGGATACCATTAGTCAAAGAAACAACCGGTTTAGTCTTTGCGCCTTTGACCATCGCCGGAGTTGAAAGTCCATTTAAGGCTGAGATTGATACCGGTGCTACTGCAAGTTTGTTAATTCCCATGCATTATCTAGAGGAATTTAAACCGGTCTTGAATTCCAAGATAGTTCGATGCCTGGGGGTATTAAGTGGAGGAGCTTTTGGCGAATCTGACGGAAGCATCTCCCGGATCGGTCAGTTCAAATTAGGAGAACTGTCGATTGAAAATATGGTGGTAAAATTCGAAAACCGAAAAAATGACTTTGTAATCTTGGGTAACGATTTTTTATCAAGGTTTATCGTAATTATCAATTACCCAAAGAATGAGATGTTACTCTTGCCTCTCGAAGGTCAAACTCTTGAAACAAATGTTTCGAATTTTGGATTTTATACTAAACAAAATGAAACGGGGCAAATTAAGATCACCGGATTATATGAAGGTTTAACGGCTGAGCAAGCAGGATTGCGGGTTGGAGATGCAATTCTCCGGGTGGTCGCAGGGGATGAGTCCGGCAGAACTTATGAAGAATTTATCAAGATCATCGGTAAATATAATACGATTCAACTGTATGTGCAAAGGGATGGCGGGGAAGAGGAGATAGTGTTAACGAAATCCTGGTTATTTCCGGAGGTAGACCGGGAAAATTGATATGATGGGGGATTTAACGGAGTTTATATTAATGGAAATACTGTGGTGAAATACGTGAAAAAACTATAAATAAATAAGTTAATGATGATTTGAGAAACATCTAAAATGCAAAAGCTGATTTTTTAAACGGCGTGGATGAAGAACTCAAGCAAAGATAAATGAATATCAATTTGTATCAGCTTTATAAAATAATGGGGCTATCCGTTAGGAGAGCCCCTTATCTTTGTTTTTTATTAACTTAGTTCAGCGTTTAACCCGGGCATTGCCTTCCCAGACACTCCATACTTGCTCTTCATCGATGGGTTGAGCATAGTCGGTCAGGAAAGTGGTGGCCAAAGCGCCGCTGGCCCAACCGAATTGGACCCATTTCTCCGGCTCCCAACCTCTGAGAATGGCATAAAGCATACCACCGACGAACCCGTCACCACCGCCGATCCGGTCGAGCACTGTAATATGTCGGGGTTCGATAACGTGCCAGTTTTCACCTTCAGACATAATTGCGCCCCACATATGGTTGTTGGCGTCGATAACTTGGCGTAAGGTTGTGGCAAAGACCGAGGCATTGGGGAAGGTTTTCTTTACCCGGCCGATCATCTCTTTGAAGCCTTCAATCTTGGCGGCGATATCTTTGCCACCGGCTTCGGGGCCTTCAATTCCTAAGCAAAGTTGGAAGTCTTCTTCATTTCCGGCTAGAATATCGGAAATACTGGCAATCTCGGTAAAAATGTCGCGCAGCTCTTTTTCACGGCCCTTCCAGAATGTAGCGCGATAGTTGAGGTCGAAGGAAATTCGGGTACCATACTTTTTGGCAGCCCGTGCCAGTTCCAGACAGAAGGTGCTTGTTTCGGGAGACAGC
>JBLNDC010000282.1:0-11034 GCA_050261255.1 Bacteroidota bacterium | reverse complement strand
AGCGTAGATGACGTTGAAATCCTTTTTCGCTGCAATCGCGGCTTCAACCACTTTGCGGGCTTCCTCAAGGCTCCAAGTGTCTCCACCCGTTCCATCAGCCACAATGGTGAGTTTACCTTCTTTGGCGGCTTTGAGCACAGCGGCGCTGCGACCTATTTCAGCTGCGCTACCCAACTGACCACGAATAAGGATTGCATTGATCGGTTTCGGAACACTTTTCAATACCCAGTCTACTGCTGTATTACCCTCATAAGCCATATCCGAGAGAAGTGCTGCCTCATAGTTCGAGGGGTCCGTATTAATCGCACGGTCAAAGAGAATAACCTTAACGCCTGCATTTTTTGCAGACTTTAGGACGTCGTCCCATCCAGACGCGTTTGCAGCCGAGATCAGGAGATAGTCCACTCCATCTCGAATGTACCCTTTGGCCGCAGCGATCTGCTCGCTGTTGTCGCCGGTGTTGGTCTGTTTTGCGTCATAACCGTTTGCCTTTGAGAAGACATTGTTCATATCTTCAACATTGGCCTGACGGTAGCCGGATTCTTCCGGTGGTAAATTTACAATGCCCACCTTAATCAGGGCTGCTCCATACGAAGTAGACAGGACAAAAATAAACATTAACAGTAATAATCCAACTTTCACCAACTTTTTCATCAATAAACCTCCTCTAATTTTTTAGACCGGAACAAGGTAATCGATTGCCTACAACGTTTTTAAAATTACCTTCCTATATAGGATGAAATTAATTCTTTAACCGAAATTTGCATTTTTAAAGCCGAATGCAAATACACAAATACGTATTTATTTCATCCTATATACAGCTGTTATAAGTTGAATTAAATTCATTATTCTTTTCATCAGGTCCGGCTTTAGGGACCTGATGCATATTAGAAATTTAATTCAACTTATATAGTCTCGTTTATCTGGCCGTAAATACCCCCTTTTTTTTATTTATATTAAGTTGCATTTGCAAACAATGTTTTCCTTTGGAATGCAACTTAAAGTTCAAAATAAGTTTACTGATCAGGAAGTTTACTTACAGGTTACCTTCCCTGCCTTCCATAACAGTTTTATTTTGTTACCAAATTTTAACCTTACTTTAAATATAAAAAACGTCACCCCAAAAATGAATGGACATTTTTTGATTATCCTGTAATATTTTTTTGAGAAAAAGCCTGATATCTCATAAATAATCATTGACATTCTTCGTATCAATCATTATTCTATCGTTAGAAGTTGTTTGGTTTTGATAAGCCGAACAATGCGTTAAAGGCGATTACCTAAAGAAAAATGGTGAGATAGATGTTCGAGCTTAATGATTCTTCCCCTAAGTACCATCAACTGAAAGAATTCATCAAAGATCAAATTTTATGCGGCGAGATATTGCCCGGTGAAAAAATAACTTCCGAAAACACCTTAGCCCGACAGTTCAAGTTAAGCCGTCATACGGTCCGGCAAGCTTTGGGAGAACTTGAAAACGAGGGGTTTATTTGCCGCGAAAAAGGACGGGGAACTTTCTGCAGTTTTAGTGAGAAAAACGTAGTTAAAAATATTGCCGTATTAACTACATACATTTCGGATTACATCTTTCCGGAAATTATTAGAGGTATTGAGGAAGTCCTGAGCAATAACGGATATAACTTGATCTTAGCCAATACCAACAATGATAAACTAAAAGAAGCCCAATGCTTGGAGAATTTTTTAAATCAGGAAATCGGCGCTTTAATCATCGAACCAACCAAAAGCGCCTTAGAAAATTTAAATATTAAATACTTTAATGAACTGGAAGCGAAAGGCATACCCTATCTGATGTTCCATGCCTATTACCCCAATTTGGATCCGGCTTATATTATTATGGACGACGTCCAAGGAGCTTACTTGGCTACCAATCATTTGCTCCAATTGGGGCATCGTCGAATCGCTGGAATATTCAAAAATGATGATTTACAAGGGGTCAAACGCCAAGCCGGGTTCCTTTCCGCCTTGAAAGAATATGGCATTACCGAAAACCGTGATTGGATAGGCAATTACTCCACCGAACAAATTCTTACTTACCCTTATCAATTCATCCAAAATTTGTTGCGGCAAGAAGGCCGTCCTACTGCCGTCGTCTGCTATAATGACCAGATTGCTTTGGAGGTATTGGAGGCCATTCGGAATGAAGGTTTAAAGGTTCCGGATGATGTTTCTGTTGTCGGATTTGATGATTCTTCCCTGGCGACAGCAACCGAAATCAAATTGACAACCGTCAGACATCCCAAAGCGGAAATGGGTCGGCAAGTCGGTAATAAAATCATCAAAATGCTTACTGGTAGTATTATAAAGCCACGTGTCACTTATCCTTCCGAATTGGTTATACGCTCTTCATGCCGTAACATAAAGTGAAGTTTAAAGCTTTACCCGGCTTGAAGCGCCATTTAGGGAAAGCGCTCCGTTCTAATTCCATTATTTACACCCCTCAATGAAGCCGAGGTAATCAACTATCCCCCGGAACAATCAAAAAAAATATATCAAAAAAAATTTTTGTCAAGTTGACCAAAATGCGGGAATATAATATAATAACTTGTACGTACAGGTTGTATTTAAATAAAATAAATTATATTTTCCTAACTTGAAATGGTGAAATTATCCTAGTATCGAAATCGTTGCTGACGTAAACTAAACGAATCTAATTCAAGTTTATCCCGCTCTAAATTTGTTACCTTTAAAACTACACTTTATGAATCTTAGATTTTAATACAGATAAATCATATTAAGGAATTGCATAAATCTCAATTTTAGCTTTAGCACACACAATATTGATAGCTACATCCAGGTTTATCATTATATATTGTGGAAAAGGGTTAATATAGGTAATTATGCAATTCCCTCATTTAAATAAAAATGAAAGGGGTTAATAAAGATGATTGATTTATCACAAAAAGAAGTCTGGTTTGTCACCGGAAGCCAACACCTTTATGGCGAGGAAACCCTGAGGCAAGTGGATGAGCATTCGCGGATTATTGCGCGGACATTTTCCGAAAATCCAAAAATGCCGGTTAAAATCGTTTTTAAACCGGTTTTAACTACCCCCGACGCTATCTTCAATCTCTGCATTGAAGCTAACTCCGCCCCCAACTGTGTCGGCATCATAACCTGGATGCATACCTTCTCCCCTGCTAGAATGTGGATTACCGGTCTCAAGGTGCTGGCCAAACCAATGGCGCATTTACACACTCAATTCAACCGCGATATACCTTGGCCGGAGATTGACATGGATTTTATGAATCTTAACCAATCGGCCCATGGCGATCGGGAGTTCGGTTTTATCGGTGCCAGGTTGCGTAAAGCCCGTAAGGTGGTTGTCGGTTTTTGGCAAGACGAAGAAGTTATCGACCGCTTAGTGGTTTGGATCAGAGCGGCGCTGGCTTGGAATGACTTGCAAGGCGCTAAATTCGCCCGTTTTGGCGATAATATGCGGGAAGTGGCTGTAACCGAAGGCGATAAAGTAGCGGCCCAAATCCGACTCGGCTATGCGTTTAACGGTTACGGTGTGGGCGATCTGGTCAACTCGATCAATAGTATTACCGCTTCGGAAGTTAAAGATTTGGTCGCGGAATATGATCGGCAATACCGCGTCCAAAAAGAACTGGCCGCTGGCGGACCCAAACGAGCTTCTCTCGAAGAAGCGGCCAAGATCGAACTCGGTCTAAAAAAATTCCTGGAAACGGGTGGGTTTAAAGGTTTTACCACTACCTTTGAGGATTTACACGGCTTAGTCCAATTACCGGGATTAGCGGTCCAGCGTTTAATGGCGCAAGGCTATGGTTTCGGACCCGAGGGCGACTGGAAGACCGCCGCCTTGGTCAGGGCAATGAAGGTAATGGCTCACGGACTCAAAGGCGGCACTTCTTTAATGGAAGATTACACTTACCATTTTGAGAATGGAAATATGAAAGAATTAGGATCCCATATGTTAGAAATTTGTGAATCCATCGCCGCCGCTCAGCCTTCTTTAGAGATTCATCCCCTCGGTATCGGCGGTAAAGCTGATCCGGTGCGTCTGGTCTTTAATGTTCCGGCAGGGCCCGGCCTGAACGCATCCATGGTCGATCTGGGCAACCGTTTCCGTTTAATAGTGAATGAAGTTAATGTGACCGCCCCCGAGCACGATCTGCCCAAACTTCCGGTAGCCAGGGCTCTTTGGGCGCCGCAACCCGATCTAAAAATAGCTGCCCAAGCTTGGATCTTAGCCGGTGGAGCCCATCATACCGGATTCTCCCAAGCTCTTACCGTGGAACACCTGGAAGATTTCGCGGAGATCGCCGGGGTTGAGTTTTTATTGATCAATAATGATACTAAAATTAGCGAATTCAAGAAAGAGCTGCGTTGGAATGAGCTTTATTATCATCTGGCTCAAGGTTTGGGTGATTAAAACCGTTACGCGTTAAACGTGCCGTGTTACGCGTATGTTTGTTGTTCATGATAGATAAAGATTTTCGCAGGGTTTTAATAACTTATTAAATTACTTAGAGGGGTTTTACGCGTAACGCAAAACGCGCAACCCGTAATGACGGAAAGGAGTTGTTAATAATGGGCAATGAACGATATGTTCTGGGACTTGACTTTGGAACCGACTCGGTCCGGGCTTTGGTGATCGACTCGATTACCGGGGAAGAAAAAGCCAGCGAAGTCTCATATTATCCCCGCTGGGCTAAAGGGCTCTATTGCAATCCGGATAAGTACCAATTCCGGCAACACCCCCTCGATTATATCGAAAGCATGGAAGCGGCAATCAAGGGTGCTTTGGCGAAACTTCCTCCCGGTTCCGGGGCCAACATAGTCGGAATCGGTGTCGATACCACCGGTTCCACTCCTTGCGCTGTCGACCGGAACGGCATCCCTTTAGCTTTATTGGAAGAATATCAAGAGAACCCCAACGCCATGTTCATCCTTTGGAAAGATCATACCGCAGTCGGTGAAGCCGCGGAGATCAATCAAACCGCTAAAAGTTGGGGCGGCATCGACTATACCAAATACGAAGGCGGCGTCTATTCTTCGGAATGGTTCTGGGCTAAAATCTTGCATACGATGCGGGAAGATGCCGCTGTTCAAAGAGGCGCTTATTCTTGGGTAGAACATTGCGATTGGATTCCGGCCTTATTAACCGGTACTCAAAACCCGTCCGTCCTTAAACGGAGCCGATGCGCGGCCGGGCACAAGGCCATGTGGCACCAAGACTGGAACGGCCTACCGGAAGAAAAGTTCTTAATTACGATTGACCCGTTATTAGCCGGTTTACGGGAACGCCTTTACCAAGACACCTATACCTCAGATGTCAAAGCCGGTGAATTGACCTCCGAATGGGCGGAACGCTTAAGCTTAAAACCAGGAATCGCTGTGGCCGTCGGCGCTTTTGACGCCCATATGGGCGCGGTCGGCGCAGAAATCGCCGAAGCGACCTTGGTTAAAATTATGGGCACCTCGACCTGCGATATCATGATCGCCGCTCCTGAAGTAATCGGTAACAAATTAGTCGCCGGAATCTGCGGTCAAGTTGATGGTTCGGTAATCCCCGGTTTCATCGGCCTGGAAGCAGGTCAATCCGCTTATGGTGACGTTTATGCTTGGTTCCGCAAGTTATTAACCTGGCCTTTGGAAACCATTCTACCGGAAACTTCACTCTTAAGTCCGGATCTGGCATCCAAAGTTAAAGCGGAAGTTGAAGCCAAAATTCTCGCTAAGCTCGGTGATGAAGCGGCTAAAGTCCAGATTGAAGAGACAACTTTAGTCGCCCTCGACTGGTTGAACGGGCGCCGGACCCCCTATGCCGACCAAACCCTAAAAGGAGTCGTCGCTGGGTTAACCTTAGGAACTACCGCCCCCAAATTCTACCGGGCTTTGGTGGAAGCCACCGCTTTTGGGGCTAAAGCCATCGTCGAAAGATTCCGGGAAGAAGGAGTCGCCATCAAACAAGTGATCGCTATCGGTGGAATCGCTAAGAAGAGTGATTTTGTAATGCAAGTGACGTCCGATGTATTTAACATGCCGATTAAAGTCGCCCGTTCCGAACAGGCCTGTGCTTTAGGGGCCGGGATGTTCGGCGCAGTCGCCGCCGGCGTTTATTCCGGAGTAAACGCGGCCCAAGCCGGTATGAGCGGTGGATTTGACAAGACCTATCTCCCCCGGCCGGAAGCGGCTCAAAAATATCAAACTTTATACCAAAAATATCTGGAACTCGGCAAAACTTTGGAAAAACAATTACAGGATCTCTAAATATTTTGTTACGCGTTAAACGTACCGCGTTACGCGTGTGGATGTATGGCAGGATTATCTATAAAATCCGTTACACATTGATGGTTTTTACGCGTAACGCATAACTCGTAACGCGTAACAAAATATGAGCACCCTAATCTTAAATAACTATTTTGATCATAAATGAAGGGACATCAGTATCATGCTTGAAAATCTTAAAAAACAAGTGTTAGAAGCCAATCTGGAATTGGACCGCCGCAGTCTGGTGATCTATACCTGGGGCAATGTCAGCGGCATTGATCGGAAACAGGGTTTAGTCGTCATTAAGCCCAGTGGAGTGGCTTACGAAGAACTACGAGTTGATTCAATGGTGGTACTGACTTTAGATGGCAAAGTGGTTGAAGGTGACCTAAAACCGTCTTCGGATACTCCCACCCATCTAGGCCTCTACCGCAGTTTCCCGGAGATCGGGGGAGTGGTCCATACCCACTCTCCCTATGCCACCGGCTGGGCCCAGGCGAACCGGGACATACCTTGTCTGGGTACCACTCATGCCGATTATTTTTACGGCCCTATCCCTTGCGCCCGGCCTCTTACTCAGGAAGAAGTAGCGGGGGAATATGAAAAGAACACCGCCAAGGTAATCATCGAACGTTTTCAAAATTTAAACTATCAACATCTTCCCGGAGTATTGGTGGCAGGCCACGGGCCTTTTACCTGGGGCAAAGACCCAATTGAAGCAGTCCATAACAGTGTTGTTTTAGAAGAAGTCGCCAAAATGACTTTGACCTCCATCCAACTAAATCCGGAGATCGGTCCTTTATCCCAATACTTATTGGATAAACATTTTTTACGTAAACACGGCCCCAAAGCCTACTATGGCCAGGGAAATAGTTAATGATCAGTGATCAGTAAACAATGAGCAGAGAACTGAAATGTAATCGCAAATATTTAGGAATTAAAACTAGCCAGTCAAACAAACTTAACGGTCTTATTAGTGTTCAAGAGCGGTTCCATTTCTTTTCACCACTTATGTTCTTATAATTCAATTGGAAACATATCTCTAAAATCAAAGGGTAACAAGATGGAATCGACCATCAAAACTATTATTGAAACTAATGCCTTACAACAACTTCCCCGCTTTCTATCGGATCGTTCCGGTAAAGCGTTAATAGTCGCCGACCAAAATACCCACTTAATTGCCGGGGTTCAAGTAGGCGCTGTTTTACGGGAAGCCGGATTAGCTTACCAGGAAATAGTTTTACAAAGGCCTCAACCATTGGTCCCCGATGAACAGGCTCTGGCTGAGATCCAAGAAATCATAAGCCCGGATATTGGTGTTTTGCTGGCCGTCGGCTCGGGAACAATTACTGATTTAACCCGCTTTGCCGGTTTTAAGGCGGGAATACCATTCATCTCCTTACCGACCGCTCCGTCAATGGATGGTTATGCTTCGCCGGTCGTTGCCTTGACATTAAAGGGATTCAAGCAAACACTGTCTGCAGCCCCACCCATTGCCATTATTGCGGACATTGGCATTTTAAAACATGCTCCTTCGGTAATGGTTCAAGCCGGATTAGGAGATCTTTTAGGAAAATACACCTCCTTAGCAGATTGGGAATTGGGACGAATCATTGAAGACGAAAACTTTTCGCCTCAAATTGCTGACCTAGTCCGGGATGCTGTCAACCGGGCAATTTGGAGTTTTACAAATGATATTCCCGTCGAAGAAAAAATAACCAATCTCGCTAAAGCCCTGATTATGTCCGGTGAAGCCATGCTCGCCTGGGGTAATTCCCGACCTGCTTCCGGTAGTGAACACCATTTGGCCCACTACTGGGAGATGGAAACAGCGCTTAAAGGTAAAGAAGATCATCCGCATGGGATCAAAGTAGGGATTGCCGCAGTAATTGTCTCCGATTATTACCACCGTTTATCTAATTTGACCATCAAAGAGGTCGAAGAATGCGTTTCTAATAATCGTTATGAATCTGACACGGAATATCGAAACCGGATCAAGACTGTATTTGGTCCCTTAGCGGAAATAATCCTTTCCGATCTTAATGGCTACTACTGTGACTCGGTGCTTCGCAAAAAAAGGCAAATTATCATTCAAAACAATTGGTGGCTTCTCAAAAAAATGGTTAAAGAAAAGGTCCCGAAACCGGAAGAGATCAAAAGCATCTTAAGTCAAACTGGAGCTCCCTTATCCCCTCAGGAAATCGGGATCAGCACAGCTGAATTGAAGCTTGCTCTCCAAAACGCTAAAGAAGTCCGGAAAAGATACTCTGTTTTTCGTTTAGCTGAAGACTTAGGTTGGAGATGTCTTTAGAATCCGGTTGTTGTAAATCTGCCGTGTAAGGTTATGAGCGCTTGAACAAAACTCTCGATTTGATATACCTTATAGCTCAGTCAACTTTCATCCATTTCAAATCCTGGATCGGTTTGGCTTCTAATTTCAACGAACTATTCTTGATATAGCTGTTGAAGGTTGGTGAAGAGGATGATTTATAATCTGATCCGCGTGATGATTGCCAATGATACGCTGACTGTTAGGGAATATTTAACTACGGTTTTGAGCCATGAACCGGATATGAAAATCGTGTGCTCAGTCGGAAGCGGTGCTTTAGCCGTTGAACAAGCTCTAATGTTAAAACCGGATGTGGTCTTAATTGATATTGAGATGGAGACTCCCTGGGCCGGGATTGACGCCATCCGAACATTAGCTGCAAAAGCTCCGAAAATACGCTCAATTGTATATACGCATCTGACTAATGATGAAGCGATATTCGCCGCTTTTGAGGCCGGCGCCGTGGACTATCTTCTTAAAAACTCTTCGGCTACCCAAACCTTGGAAGCTATCCGAGCGGCTGCTCAAGATAAAACCACCATCCGACCGGAGATTGCCGAACTGATTCGTGAGGAATTCCGGGCACTCCGGTCCGAACGAGCCACTTTAGTTAACACTTTAAAAAATGTTTATAAATTAACCCCGACCGAATTGGAACTATTAAAACTATTTGCCGAAGGGAAAACTCCCGGTCAAATCATTGCATTGAGACATATTGAGGCCTCCACCTTCCGGACTCATGTTGGAAATGTGCTTAAAAAATTTAAAGCGTCCTCCGTTCGTGATGTGGTTTTTCAGCTAAAACATTTAGGTGTTTTTGAGATTTTTTTCAGTGAAAATCATAAAATATCGTAACCAAAATCCTTTTTTCGCTTAAAGGAGGGAAATGATGATGAAACTAACCTCACCTTTCCTTATCCGGAAAATCGTTAATCCCATTGTCCTTCAAACCACTATCGCCTAAATAAGCTTTAACTTTTGAATTAAAACCGGCTGAATCGCCGGGTAAGTGAGAGTTTCCTTCAAGATATCATCTGCCAGTTTTATTTCCGCAATTTCAAAATTGGGAAGATTCCCAAGAGTTTTGATTTCAGCATAAAATAATTTTCCAAAAGTAACTATACCGCTGTTCTTTACCGAGTAAGCACTAACCGGGAATACCTTGAATTCTTCGGCCCCGGTTTCTTCATAAAGTTCCCGTTCAGCTGCCTTTTGGGAATCTTCTTGATCTTCCCGATGGCCGCCGGGCACTTCCCAAGTTGACCGTTGCCGATGCCTTACCACAACCCATTTGTCCTAATACTCATAGGCCAACTTGGCCAGAGGTAATTCCAGCCCTTCTCCCAAACCAAGGGCGATTTCCAGATCCTTTCGCATCAGAGCCGTTTTGAAACCGGCCGCAAAGCTGCCGGAGACGGTATTCTTAAATTTCTTATCAAACACATAGGAATTCCCGGAGCTTTCCTTGATCACATCGTACATCGCATCCGGGTTAATCCCCTCTTTTTCGGCTACCGCTAAAGCTTCGGCGATTGTTACCATATTTACCGCAGCCATCATTTGATTGATCGCCTTAAGCGCCTTGCCTGCGCCTAATTCTCCCACGTGATACACTTTAGTTGCCAATACATCCAACACCGGTTTCAACTCATTCAGCAACTCCCGATCACCCGAACCGAAAATGGTCAAACTCCCGTTGGCGGCCCCGGCGGTCCCTCCGCTGACCGGCGCGTCGAATACCCTAATTCCTGTTTTAGAGTATTCTTCACCGACCTTTTGAACTGTCTGAGGTGAACAAGAGGTCATTTCCATGATTATCGTCGACGGTTGCCCGACTATTACTTGATAAACCTCCGGATTCAACAAAACCTCTTTAACTTGTTGGTCTTGGGGCAAGATGGTAATTACCAAATCAGCCCCCCGGACAGCTTCGACCAGTGCATCGGCTATTGTCGCATTCTCCGCCGCCAACTGCCGCGCCTTTTCCACGTTATGATGAACTGCTGTCCGCACTGAAAAACCGGCGTTACATAACCGTTTCGCCATTGGAAAGACCATATTCCCCAAACCAATAAAGGCGATATTTTTGATCATTATTGCAACCTCCCGAAACAGTCAGTTATACCCTTTCAAGTATTTTATAACAATTACGGAAGATTATCAAATACGGTTGGGTTTAATCAGTATTGAATTTGCCACAGAGAGCAAAGAGTAATTCCCTTAATGTTAAGTACCCACTATGTACTCTATGCCCTCTGTAGTTTCAATTTTCCCGCTTTACCTCACCGCCGCTTTTTTCTCTAAAATCGCCGCAATATCCTCATCCGGAGTGGTGATCGGTTTAATCCCGAAGTTTTGAACCAAAACATCCAACACATTCTTGGAGATAAAAGCGGGCAAGCTCGGGCCCAGACGGATATTTTTGATGCCCAAGTGGAGCAGGGTTAGGA
>JBLNDC010000281.1:0-4076 GCA_050261255.1 Bacteroidota bacterium | reverse complement strand
CGGTTCCCCTTTAACCACAATATATCCCTACGCGGCTTTGGCGGTGCTGAGGCTCACGGGTGGCGAGTTTTCGGGAATCGCCGGGGTCCACCGGTTGATACGGGAGGGAAAGGCTTTCGATGTGTCATTTCAAGAGGTTTTCGGTAGGAGCGTTAGCCGGTTCGAGGAGGAGCTGACAAACTCCTTGAACGAAGAGATCGGGAAGTTCGCCGCTGCCAATTATAAACAATAAACTATACATGAAAGGTGGAGTTAAAATGAAGATCAGGTTTTGGCTCTCTTGTACTTTAGTTTTTTTAATCCTCATTTTTTCCGGCGGCATGGTTATGGCCGAAGATATCAGTTATTATCTGACGGAACAGGAGATCTGGGTTATCCCCGAATTTTTTAACGATGCCGGGGCAGCCCTGGGTGCTCTTAAAAATATTCAGAAGGATTTCACTGGCTGGCAGGGTTGTCCGGTACGCCAGATTGAGCTTGACCGTTTCGGCCTACGTATTTCCGGTGTTTTGGACACTACTTATGATAAATGGGTTTATACCGGAATAGGGATCTTGGGAGGACATTATGAGACCGTCCCTTATCATGAAGAAGAGCTAACTGTTGTACCCTTTGACCAGGTCCGGACAATGCGCTTGTTTTTCTATCCCAAACTGGACCGCGATAACAAATATGGACTACGGATCGCTTTAAACAACGGTAAGCGTGTGGATTTCCGCGCTATAGACCAAAGCACGGTCAAGCAGTTGGCCAACGCAGTCGCCACATTAGTCCTGGCCAGCGGGAACAAAATTTATCCTATAACAGGCCTTTCCGTTGTGACCGATAAAAAAGAAGACGCCAAGATTAAGAAGAAGCTAAAATGGAAAGAGGAATACGGCGCGGTAATTGAGAAAGTGGTTCCGGAAAGCCCGGCCGCCGGAGCGGGACTGAAAGCCAACGATATTATCCTGGAAGTGAACGGCGCGATAATTATTGACGGAAGCCAATTGGTCCAGCGTTTAACGGAGATCGGGGAGAAAGATTTTTCAGCCGTGTTCGAGCTGAAGGTCTTTTCGGGAGGAGAGACCCTGAGCCGGAAATTTCAGTTGATCGATCCCAACAAAGGCTGGACCGGCAAATCACCCCGGACCGCGGTTGAAAATACTTCCAAACCCGCCTTCGGCATCTCGGTCCGGCCGGTCAACGCCGACGACCAAAAGACTCTGGGGCTGCCCGGCCAGGACGGCCTGCTGGTGACGGAGGTCAAAAAAGACAGTCCGGCGGAGCGGCTTACTTTGCGGGCGGGCGATGTGATCCTGGCGGTGAACGGCGTCGCGACCAAGAATATTGATCAGTTGAAGGATGCCCTGGCCTCCGGCGAAGTCAAGTCGGTCAAGGTCTTCCGGGGCGGGGCGGAAGTATTGCTGGAGGCGGCGGAGTCGTTTTAAACCGTTGATACCTACAGGCGATTAATCCGGCAAAACGTGAGATGGAGAGGTCCCTTTAAAAAAAAATTCATGGTGTTCGCTGATGTCGCGTAAGATATATATCAAGCCTCCGCAGCAGACTCGACCTTTGGTTAAAGCGCAGATAATTTTGGGGGCGCTCTTTTTGCCGTTTGGGATAGTGTTTGCCTTTATAGCGGAGGATGAGGCGCGGCTGTTTGCCATAGGTTTTTCTTTGATCTGGGCCACGGGGTGTATCACTATGCTTGCGCATGCGTTTAAAGTCCAACGGCTGATTAAAACAGGTAAAATTGAAATCGCCGAAATGGAAGGCGTCGCCGGAGAGACTTCCGGCGGCTTTGCGGCAAGATTGCGCGCTCTGGAAGCGCTCAAAAATGACGGTCTGATATCCGATGATGAATACAGGGGAAAAAGGGCTGAAATCATACAAGAAAAGTGGTGAGAGGAGGCAAGGCGCATGAAGGAAACCATAAAAAGGCTTATCCTGAAACGGAAAGCATGGCTTGTTTTAATTTTAATTACAATAATGCCGATTCAGCCCGCATCCGCCGCCAAGTGGGTTTATGTCGGGACGCTTAACCTCTCTTCGGGGGAAAGCCGGACGGATTACGTCGATGCGGACAGCATCGCCAAGGATCGAGCAAATGGCGGAATTACCTTTTGGATGATGAGCGAGACCAAGGATTCCGTCGCCACGCTTCGTACTATGAAAAAATATATCACCAAATCCGGCCAAGTCAAATGCCTGGAGTGGCATGTATATGACCTGGAAAACCGGGAATTGATGTATTATCTTAAACCGGAGCCGGATTGGGACTATCCGGAGGAATTTTCACTGCTCTACCATGCCGTTGAAATAGTCTGGAAGCATATCGGAGAATAAATGCTATTAGGTAATTGTAAAACTTAAAATATAAAATAGCATTAAGATGGTAAATTAGATTAACAAATAGCCCGGAATGAACACCGACCGGAGGATGAATCCTCCGGCTACAAGGCGGAAGGGCGTTGCCCTGATTGGGATGAAATATTATGCCTCAGATCCCAGCCAAGGATGGCTTGCATCTTGTAGCCGCGGGGTTTACCCCACGGTCGGCCCGAATAGTTGCATATAATGGAGGAAAATTCTGCTCCAGCAATTAAAAAATGCAGTTATTATATTAATAAATTTTGGGTTTTACAAAACCCTAAAAAATGCTATAACAAGGAGGGATCTCCATGGGGAATTTAAGAAAGCGAACCGCGAATAAGTTGGCCGTATTGTTAACCATATTGCTGGGAGTCGCGGCGCTTCCGGCGATTTCGGAAGAGAAGGGCGTTTTGAATACCGCCCGTGCCGGCGATTATGAAGTTCATGAATGGGGCGTGATCGTGGGTTGCGATAGCGGCGGGAACGGCATTTTGACTTCGCGCCCGATGCGGATTACGGTGGTTAAAGAACCAGTCCTCTATTTCCATTCCCGGGACAAACGGCCGTTTTCGCTTAAGGTCGCTTTTAACCGGGGCGCCCCTACCGAGACCTATCCCGCCGCGGTGAAAAAAGGGAACGTCATCGAGTGGAAACGCGTTTCTTTTCCCGCCCAAACTAAAGCGGTTATCACTAAAAGTCTGGCCGCGGATAATCTGGTCCCCTTCGATGAAATCATCGATACCCTTAACGATACCGACGCCGATGAGATCGAATCCGGCGGGACCAAAGCAAGGTTCCTGTTTTACGAGGGCGAGACGCCTTTCGCAAACCCGGTCAAGATGAATACCGATCCCCGGACACATGAAGTTATGGTTACCAATACCGGCAGCTATCTGTTATTGGACCTTTGGGTGATCTTCCGCGATCCTCTAAACGCTGGGGGACTCGTATTCCAGCCGGACATTTCCGCCTTTTATTTGCCGCGGTTGCAACCCGGTGAAACCGTCCGGTTAAAACCGGAGTTGGCCGGAACAACCCTTGATTTTGCTAAGCCCCTGCGCGAACTGGGCTTTACCGAAAAAGAAGCCCGGTCCTTCGAAATGTTATGGCAAGATTCGTTTTTAAAATACGGCAAATTCGTCTACCGGCTTCCGGAAGAGGAATGCAACCGGATGATTAAGCTTGAATTCAATCCGCAACCTAAAAAGATCAGCCGCGCGTTATATGTATTGGTGAAGTATTGATACCGTATGGGCGCGCCTTTGATCAGTTCTATTTCCGGTAACTTAGGCTCAGGAAAAATTTTGAACCCAAAGATATTGCGGAGGCTTATAACCGGAAACGCCCGGAATGGATCTTTGAACCGGCGATGATTGAGGCTATAAATCCGGAGGAGGGACACGATAAATGACGCTCTATACAATTCCGAAAAGCTGGTTTTTGTGGGATTTTTATGTCTGCGACGGAACCCGGCAGGTGGCTGAGATCGACGTGGCCTGGTGGCGGGAAAAAGGCTCGCTAACCGTTGAAGGAATTCCCTATAAGGTATACCGGGAGGGGTTGATGAGCGGGGCCTTCATTTTGGAAGCGGCGGGGACTGTTGTTGCCAGGGCGGAGAAGCCGGAGGCTTTTTTCCGGCGGTTACTAATTGAATATGGGGGCAGACAGTTTTTACTTAAGGCGGAGTCCGTTTTCGGGCGCGGTTTTATTCTGCTTGA
>JBLNDC010000280.1:0-4934 GCA_050261255.1 Bacteroidota bacterium | reverse complement strand
TACCTAAGTCAATACCAATGTCCGTAATTAAATTTCTGATGTCCAAACCTACGACCCCCTACACCGCTGCAAATAGATTTAATTATCAAAAAATATCAAATTTAGATAATGCTTCTACGTTTTTTTTGAATATCCTCCTTTTTTAATTCCAAATCCTGATGCTTTTGATATTTCTTTTTGGTAGCCTCGCCTCCACGGATATGCCTTTCCGCTTTGTTAACCTCAAGAATCCTTTTTACCTCCAGGGCCAGGCTTTGGTTAATATCGGGTAGTCTCTCGGTAACATCTTTATGTACTGTGCTTTTGCTAACTCCAAAATATTTAGCCGCCTGTCTGACCGTGGCCTGGTGGTCAGCGATGTAGCGGCTTAAATCCATTACTCGCTTTTCAATATAATCTTTCACGCCCCCCACCCTTCCAAATATATAGTCATTGGCGTTTTCATTATCACCTTATGTGATACCGGACCAGGATAAACACTTTGGATGTCCGGGACTATGAAAATCGCTTCATAACATATATATGGCTTGGTCAGGAGGAATATGTGAGCTTACTGTCTAAGTTTAAAAAATTTTCAAACCCAAATTATTAGTGAGTTATTTAACCAATCCATTAATTATATTTTCCGGGTTAACCGGTTTTTGGTTGTGATTAATCCCAAAATGGAACCCGGGGTTCTTTGAATTACAACTTGTAGCACCGCTGGTTCCGATAATCATCCCTTTAATAATCCGGTCTCCCTCTTTAACGGTAACTTCTTCGAGGTTACCATAAACACTCTCCCAGCCGTTTCCGTGCTCCAGTATCACCGCTATACCCTCTTCAGGAGTACTGGATATTTCTTTAACAACCCCCTCAGCGCTGGCCATTATGCTGCTGCCGAGAGGCATTCCAATATCGATTCCAGGATGGAGCCTCCAGGCTTCATTGGTTTTGATCCATTCAAATCCTTGAATTATCTCCCCAAGCGCTGGACGGCTAAAGCTGTTGGGGTTAAATTTGGAAATACTCATATCATCCCGGAGCTTTTCCGTCTTGATCATTTGTTTCAATAATTCAATCTCCCTGTGTAATGTCTCAATAGTAGGCGCATCACTAGTTTTACCGGTTCGAAAGTTGCCCCAATTTCTGACCTTGGTTAGACCGTGGGCTGGGCCCCAAAGATAAAACCCCAAACTAAAAGCAGCCGCATAAATCACCCAATATCTGGGTTTAAGATAAGGACGACCGCTTTTTAACAAGATACGCGATTGCTTTTTAAAAAAATTAGTTAATCGCTCAAAAACGCCAGGCATTTCTGAACCTTTTTTCCGCAATGTTTTGCTCATTCGTAATCACCTCATTATCTTAAACTGTATAACAGGCCGACTAGCATTAAACGGATGTCAAAATTTTATTATAGCCTAGTTTTTCCTGAACCAAAAAAAATATCCAGGTTTTCCGGATATTTTATACTGAACGTTTTAAAAAGATAATGAGGTAATTCAATCAAAATTTACCGTTACCCGGTATTTGCAATTTATGAAAACCGATTCCTTGATAATAATAGCTGAGAATCCGGTTAAACTTCCACCCCTTTTTAGCTAATCCGTCCGCTCCATATTGACATAGCCCGACTCCATGCCCATAGCCGGTCACCACAAAAGTAAGCCCTAAATCCGTTATGTTCCAAGAAAAACAAGTTGAAGTTAAACCTAATTTACTCCGAAAATCACCGCCTCTGATTAACTCTTTTCCCACCTTGAGCGTTGCTATCCTCCTCTGATCAGTCAAGGAGACAGCCCTTAAATTTATAAATAATTTTCCTGGAATCCGGAAGCGTCTTTCCAATTCAGCCCAGGTATAAAAGAAGGTATTTTTATAACGCGGCGCATGTCTGTCAAAATCGCATTTGACTCTTATCAGGTAAGGAATTTCATTGTTCCAAATATCCTTGGCCGAAGCGGTCCAGCCTCCGCAAGTGGAGTGAAATACAGCATCGATAGGCCGATTTTGATAAGTCATAATAATACCAGAAGTTTCTTTCACCGCCCGTTTAATTTTATTATTATAACTGTAAAAACTCCACCCCGACCAACGTTTCCGCAAACTCGCCTCACTTAACCATGCCTGGTGTTCAGTTGGATCGTCACAAAGATCCGCATTGGCGTAATGTTGGCAACCTTTCCCTCCAAACCGTTTCATCCTACGCACTGCCAATGTCCGGGCCGCTACCGCTTGCGCTTTTAAGGCCTCGAGTTCAAAACGGGCCGGCATTTCAGCGGCGACTACTCCTACTAAATATTGCTCCAGATCGAACCGGTATACTCTTCCCTCGGCTCTGGAAACCAATGTTACTGGAATCCCTCCCCATTTGGGGAGGTCAGTAATTTTCTTAATAATCAGCAATGGTAAAAGAGACAACAACAGCATTAACAGTACCAGAGTCAACCCCATATTTGGGCGCAAAAAAATACCCCCTGCCGATTAAAAAATAGCTTCAAGAGCCTATTATCCACCTTATGCAGGGGCTCCTAAAAAGATGTCAAATTTTAAAGACTAGTTGTTCGAAGCTTTAAGTAACTTAGGCGGTTTCATAATTTCAAAATTTCTCCTTTTGATTCAAAATATTGATAGACTAATCCGGGTTGGACACTATATATTGTATCAAAAGCTTACTAAGGGTAATTATGAAACTCGCTCAACTGAATAACCTTATGCTTATAAATTGCATAAAAACACCGCTATATTAGGGATAAGGTTTCATTGATAACCTGCCGATATTAAATACATCAAACATTCATTTACGGAGGAATTGTCTTGTCTGGAAAAGCCGAAGAACTCACCTATTTTGAATTAATCTTGAACGTCTTGGGTACTGATTTTTTTAAAAAAAGCAAACAACTTAAGATCCATGAATCAAAAGATTTGCTCTCCGATATTAAACTGGAAAAATGACTTTTCTCCTTCCGAGTGACAACCGCCACAAGGATTTTTTAATCAATGCCGTACATCAAGTCAAATTAAAATCATACGTTGCTTTAGTTAATAAATGGGGGTGATTAGGAATGAAAAAAATTGTGTTCCTTATCTGCATTTGTATTTGTATAATAATGCTATATTCCCCGGCCAACGGGTCTATTAGGACGCTTGCGTTGGAAACGGCCCTTGACGATAACCAGTCCGCCGCTGAAATAAATCCAACTGATCTTACCGGTGTAGCGGAAACAAATCTTTCCTCCGAAACTCCCAGCGATAGTGCAGATAACGACCAAATCAACCAGGGTAGAACTCTATCCGAACCTAATATCGATAATCACGCTCTTTCTGAGAATTCAAGGCGACAATCAGCTCCCAAACCAAAGGAAACCGAACTAAGCTCAATTAATGCCACTACCGATACTACTACAGGCATTGTTCTAAATTCTTTACCGGAAGTCACCACACCGAAAGATCCCGATACCCTCGGGAAGATAATCCAATGGTGGTCGGAAAATCCTTTGAATATGAAACTTTGGTATTTGTTTTTGATCGTCTGCACCATTATTTTTCTTTTCAGGCAGACCTCTTTCCGGAAACCACTTCTCTTTGTCAGCCTCATTATCTTTGGATTTTATCTTGGCAATACTGTTAATCCCATTAATTCCATTTTTTCCTTACCGGTCGAAACAGGAATGAAGTTCGTTGATTCATTGGTTTTAGTGGGGATTCCTATAATTTTATCGTTACTGATGGGGAGATTCTTTTGTGGATGGGCTTGCTCCATCGGAGCCGTGCAAGAATTTATTCATCCCGAAAACTTTAAGCTTCAGTTTCCGTTATTATTGGATCGGATTCTCGCTTACTTAAGGTATCTAATACTATTTGGCGGACTTCTTCTTTCTTGGTCAGCCATGTCTAATCTTTGGAAAGGTTACGACCCGTTTCAGAGTCTTTTCACCTTCAAATGGTCTTTAACGGCTACCAGCTTATTAGTTATTGTATTGATCGGATCAATCTTTATCGAAAGATTTTTCTGTCGCTATCTATGTCCATTAGGAGCGGTTTTAACAATCACCTCCCGGCTTAGTCTCTTAAAAATGAGACCTGATTCCAACGCCTGTATCGCCTGTGGAAAATGCAGCCAACCCGGAGTTTGTTCAATGAAGATGGTTTCAGCGGTTAATCCATACACCGATATCCCAATGATTGAATCGTCAGAATGCATTAGCTGTCATCGCTGCGCTGATATCTGCCGTTATTCGGCAATTAAGTTATCGTTTCCAATCAAGAACAGGGTTAAATCCCCTAAAATCCGAAACGTGGGTCAAAATGTCTCAACTTAATGGGTTTTTAAAAAGTGTTAAGGAGAAGTAACTTTTAAATGGCTTCCGAACCTTTTCGTTATGACCTTACCACCACTGAACAACTTAATTTCAAATTGGTTCCAAGCTGGGTTAAGGAAGCTGCTCGGATATTGATATGTAACCAAAAAGCTGTTTACCTGGTGGGCGGCGCGGTTCGGGATTTATTATGGGGTAACGAACCTTCCGACTGGGATCTGGTTACCGACGCCCTACCAGATGAAGTAGAAGCAATCTACCCTCAAACAGTTCCTACTGGCAAACGGTTTGGCACTATCACTGTTAATTTTGAAGGCCATCATTTTGAGATCACTACCCTCCGCGAAGAATTGGGTTATAGCGACGGCCGGCGGCCGGACCAGGTTCGCTTCGGCACTGACATCGTCAATGATCTGGCAAGACGCGATTTTACCATTAATGCCATGGCTTATGATTTTAGGGGCGGGAAGTTAATCGATCCCTACGGCGGGCGGGCTGATTGCCGGCGCCGCATTCTTAAAGCAGTAGGAGATCCCAGGGTCCGCTTTGAAGAAGACGGATTACGAATGTTCCGTTTGTACCGTTTGATGGCGTCTCACGATTTAACCGTCGAACCCCGAACCGAACGGGCGG
>JBLNDC010000279.1:0-3002 GCA_050261255.1 Bacteroidota bacterium | reverse complement strand
TGGCCTTCTAATTCTATAGAAAGCTGATTTAAGGTGTAACCAAGATGGAAAGTTAAGTAATCCTGCTTCAATGTTTCATCGGCCAAAAAGTTCCGCTTTTGATATTCCAAATTTAAATCGTAGTTCTTCCAGAATTGCAGGTTAGCTTTAACACCAATGGTGTGATCTGCTTCCGGAAGCAAGTTGTAGTTTTGATCGCCGGCGTTTACAAAAAATAAATAAGTTTGTTGGGAGTTTGGCGTATAATTTACATTCAGATCATATGTTTTGAAATGAATAACATCATTGGCGTCGAGTTTATCTTGAGATTCGCCTTGCCCGATGGAGGCAAGCAATCGCCAGCGCGGAAATTGATGCTGGAATCCGAGTTTTACCAACCTTTCTTCATTATCATATTCCGCCGGTAATAATCTATCTTTTTTCTGCATATCCCGCGCTGAAGCCAAAACTACGGTTTGGGGCGATAAGTAATAGGAAAGATTGGCGAGACCGGTGAGTTCATTAAGTGCTGTACCCTTGACGGGATTAAGGTCCAGGTTATTTTGATAACTATGATAGGAAAAAGATGTTTGCAGTTTATTCCATAGCCAGAAGGATATTGTGCCGTTGGCGCTTTCCAGATCACTATAGGCGCCGAAAAAATCCGGGGCCGCCAGGATTTTTTCCAGTGAATAGTTAATTTTGTTGTAGGCATACCCCCGTAAATTGACCCAATAGGCGGTAGAATTAGGGTCCTTTTCACCGTCGAATGCATATTCCCAATTCAAACTGGTATTAGCAAACGGTTTGAGCTCCCCTTGCCAGCTGTAAATCTCATTATCCGGAAGGTTGGCGCAATCCAAATAGTTTACTCTCATCTCAAGCCAGTTGGTGAATTGATAACCGTAATAAATTCCCTGTTCGTTTTGGCCCGGATTGATAATGCCCAACGAATGGCGCTGCGGATGAAAATCCAGTTTGATATTGTCATAACCGCTCCAGTGTTTCGTCAATGGGGAAAGAGCCATATTTTGGCTCCCGGCATTGAGGTCAAGCAAGTCGCCGGCGTAGTCGAATTCGAAATATGGGCTGTTATGGTTGAAATCCGACCCGACTAAATTGGGAGTCAAGAAACGCAGATCCACCCGGTTCTTTCCTTGCTCGTCGATGCTGCCGGAGCCGGAAAATCCCAACTGAAACCCGGGATTGATCGGATCCGTGTTGCCGGGTTTTTCCCAACCGCCGCTGATTGTAAGCTGAGACGGAATGCGATGGTACAAACCATATTCCCCGACAATTGAAGGTATCACATCGACCACGATAGTATCGATCCGACAAGCACGTAATGATTTTTGATCAATCGCTTTGATATTCAAGATATGCCTGATGGCGGAGACCAATCCTTTATCGGTCTGAACCGTAACTGTCAAAAGCTGTGATTCACCCGGTTGCAGATTCATTTCCGCCGGAGTAAACTCCACCGGAAAATCCGGTGCATCTTTGACCTCAAAGCTGAGAGCAATCTGGGAATTTCCCTTATTCAGATAGCGTAATTTGGCGGTATATGCTTCACCGGCGACTACGATCTGGGGTTTTTCTTCGATGAAAGATTCAATCGCGCTGATTGCGGCGACTTCCACGTTAACCGCGGCTTGGTAGGTATGGCGCTGCGGATCCCGGCTGATGATGGAATAACCGATTCGGTACGGACCTGCGGGAGAATTGGAAGGAACAAACACGGTTACCAATCGTACTTGTTGATCATTGGGAGCAAGCGTAAATGAAGCGGTTGGGACAATAACTTGCCAATCGGAGGGTAATACAAGTTCTTCCTCAAAATCCATCTCCGACCCGGAATGATTGATTACCACCAGACTGAGGGTAACCACCTCACCCGGCTTAACCTCGATCCGCTCCGGAGATATGGCCTTTATCTCGACATCGGAATTATAAGCAGCCCCCGGGGCGACGCTTAAAAAAAAATTATGAAAAGAGGCAACAATAAGTAAAGGATTTTTTTCATTATTCGATTACCAAATCATAGTTAGCGCCAAAAACGTACTGGTCGCCATTATCCACGATCACCAAGGCCTTATATTTCCCCTTGGGAATATTGGGGAGGTTAATTCTTTGCCTGACGGAACAGGTAGGTAAAATCCGGATTTTGGCGCCGCGGTAATTGCCGATCTGTTTACCATCATTATTAAACAGCTGTACGGAAACAATAGGAAAGAGCGCCCTTTCCCCGGAATTTTCGATATCCAGCTGCAGAATGTTTTGGCCGTCCTGATTGATGAGTTTCCGATCTAAAAATCGGATTTGGCGTTTTCCGGTATTACCGATATGGGTAATTATTTGAATGCCGTACCGGATCTTTGTTTGCAGCGACAGTGTGTTTTGGGCCTTTGCCCCGACCACAGGCTGGTCGTCAACGGCCTCCACCATCAACATGCTCCAATAGGTTCCCCGTAAACCCGGATTTTGCGGCACTTGAACCTTATAATTTACTGCGGCCGTTTCGTTTCCGGGGATGGTAACCCAATTCGAACCCAAGGTAATCCAATTTGCATTCGAAAACGGAATCTTGCCCGGCGTCCCGTAGATGTTCGTTCCATTGGCGTAAAAAAGAAAATCCGTCTGATAAATCCTTGCCCTGCAAGCAGTTTTCCCGGTGTTGGCAATCAAAATACTCCCGTCATAGTTAGCGCCGATGGCCGTTACCTTTTCTTGAGTCAATGATCCTAAAACTTGTATACCGGCGGCGAAGGTACCGGTGCTCCAAAAAAGCAGCAGCAATGCCGTTGTCAGCAGGCGGAGAAAGAGTGGCACCCTTTTCATGTTGTTTCCCCTTTTAAGGCGTAATGGTAAATTCCACTACCGTGCTGTAATTGTTGGGCGAAGTCCGAATGGACATCCCCGTTAATTGATATTGGACCGTAATTCCGCTGCGGTTTCCTTGGCCGGTGATAAAAAGGGCGTCGGTTGTGCCCACTACCTGAAAGGAATCGCCGCCGCTAATGATC
>JBLNDC010000278.1:0-3294 GCA_050261255.1 Bacteroidota bacterium | reverse complement strand
TCCATAAAACGCCGAGACAAACATTGGGGAATCTTTTAAGTCCTTAAAAAGGTTGTTATTCAAATCCCGCATTATTTTTGACGGGTTACAACTAAATTTCGTCAATATGTTAAAGGCGCTATGTATCGTGGCCACCATAATAGCGGCGGACAGCCCTTTGCCCATAACATCTGTGATTAAAAGGGCCAGTTTCTTCTCTTCCCAATGAAACCCAAAATAGTCTCCCCCCACCTTTTTGGCTGGTTTTGAATAAATCGCGATCTCAATTTGGTCATTACCAGGGATATTCGAAGGCAAAAAGGAATTTTGAATCTGAGCCGCAATCTCGTATTCTTTTTCTATTTCCAACTGATGTTTCTGTTCATGCAATTTAAGTTCATCAGTTATATCGGTTATATAGTATAAAAAACAGGTTAAAGCGTTGTAGCTTATTTTTTGGACTTTTACCTTTACATCCATTACATTTCCATTTTTGCATACATGCTGGGTACAATAATGATAAGAAGTTTTATTGTTAATCTTTGTTAGATCATGATCGCCTGATCCCTTGCCTTGAAAAGTAATGGTATTATACATTTTACCTATTAAATCTTCTTTACATTCAAAACCATACAAGACAACGGCATTGTTATTCAGGTTTAATATTTTTTGAGTGTCGGCATCAACAATAAGGATCGCTTCCGCGCTATCCTCAATAACTTTTTTTATTTCTTGAGTCAAATTAGATAACTCGTTTTTCCTGGTTTTAAAACCCATTTTATAAAATCCATAGGAGATTAATAACATCCCCGCAAAAGAGCAAACTACAAATACCAAGTTCAGCACGGCTGGAACTTTAAAAAAACCATCTAGGAAAAGAGTTAGAATTCCAATTGAATAAATCTTCCAACCAAAGTTCAAGATAATAATATTTAAGCGCTTTATAATAAAGAAACAAATTATGGCCACAAACAAAAATAAACTCTTTACTGTTATCTCGATGACAGTAATATCTGATCTTTGTGGAAAAAAACCATACCAGATTAAAATTATAATAAACATCAGTAGATATTCGCTGTATTTTTTAAGAAACAACATTGAAGGGTCCTTTTACTCGTATTTAAACTTTTCATCTTGGAAATATCTTAATTTGTTATAAGTAGACATTATTGCTAGCTAGATAATTTAATATTCCCAAATACAACTCAATAAATTCCTTCTTTTGCATCTAAATTTCCGATAGTTTTTAATAAGTTGATTAAAAAAAATAATCAAAATGGCTAGTATAAACTCTTACTTATTTGTAAAATGACGGTAAATTGAAGTGTTTGCTATTTCACGACAGTGGCGTTGCATTAAATTTTTGAATGTCCTGTCAAGAGCAAACGATTGGAAAATAAATAATTTCATTCCAATTATTTCTAATTAGATTTAACTTATTTTATCATTTTTGGTGTATACATCCATCGACTTTTTCTTTCAATATGTAGACTTTTGGTATTTTTTCCAGGTAGTCCTTATCCGCAATTTTACGAATTTATTTTATTTTCAAGGTACTATCGGGTCGTAGGTCAAGTCATTCAAATGACCAGCTTCCAAGGTCTCTAGGACCTGCCACTCCGTCATTCGGTAAATCATTTCATAGTTCAGCCTGCGTCGCCCCCGCGATTTCCTCCGCAAGCGGCGCAGCTTCCCGACAAATACGGTAAACGGTCCAAAAAAGCTGACTTTGAGTATTCGACTTAGTTCCAGCAACGTTTTCGAGAAACCGGTTTCTAATTTGATTAGCATCAGCAAACAGTAAGAACATAATGCAATGAACAGTTGATTTTCGACCGCCGGTTGGCTAGTGCCATAAAAATGTTTGACACTGAAATGCTGTTTCAGCCATTTAAAAAAGAGTTCAATCTGCCAGCGGTAACGATAGATATCGCCAATCGCTTTGGCTTTGAGTTTAAAGTCATTGGTCACAATCCGGACCAGCTCACGCTTGTTGGTATCCATGACTTCAATTAACCGTACCGGGTGTTTCATTTTGGTCCGATTGTCACCCAAATAGATTAATTGGTCTTTGAGGACCGAGCCATCTGGATTCACCGGATGCTCCTTGATGACTTCAATGATGGCATTCGCCTTTAACCGGGTGGTAAACCGGGTGCCGTTCTCGCAGTACTGGTCGAATTTTCTGTATTCGATGTAGCCCCGGTCAAAGATGTTCATGGCGTCTGCATCTTCAATCACCAGTTCGTCCATTTTTCGTTTATCAGCAACTTTGGCGTTGGTGATGATGGCCTGGTCGGGGAGAAAGTGTCCATCCCAGAATTTAAGCCGTAAATGCAGTTTGATTCCACTTTTGGTCTTCCGGAAGACCCCCCAGGGATATTGGGTTAGACAAAGGCCGATGGTGCTGGAGTCGATTAAATGTAGTCGTGCCAATTCTTTGCTGGCGTTGTCGAATCCCACCCGGATGGTGAGTTCCCAAAGGGCGTGTCTGAAAAGGAGTTTTACCGTTTCTGGGTCTAAATCCCTCAGTCGACGGGAGATCTGTGAAAAGCTGATCGATTCGAGTCCAATGTTTGTTTGAAAATCCGGGTTGTGAAAATTATCACTGATCTCTCGCAAGCATTCTTGTTGCTGAATCTGGGCATAGGCAATTAGTTAAATTAGTTGAATAGTGGTAAGCTTTTTAACGTATTTGTCGACCTCCATTTTTTCGAGCTGTTCTGCAATTTCTTCGTCAAAAAACGGTTGAAATAGTTGACTGTATGCGGATAATTTGGTATCCTTGTCCATGGATTTGCTCCTTATTTTAAAGAATTAGACAAGGACTACCTTCTAATCTTTATTATAAGGAGTTTTTTTATGATTTTCTATTACTTTTTGCCAATTTCGGCGCCTTTTTCGCCTAGTTAATGGTTGACATTTTATAATTTTGGTTATGCAACGCTACTGTTATTAAATATTATTATAAGAAAATCCTTCATTTGAGTCAATTAAACCCGAATTTCGAAATTGTGAACTGCCAGCCGAGTTAGAGGGCTAATTTCCCTCACCCAACGGGTGATCAATAAAAAGTAAACTTTTGACTAATAATTTTCCAGAAAAAAAGAAGAGGACGCTGCTTTGCCGAATTTTTTAGTACCCAAACTAAAAACATGCAAAGGAGCATTCTCTATGACTAATCATACCACCACTTCTCTTTCTTGTACAAGATTAACTGAAGAGTTTTCACTAAACGATACAACCCACTATGGCGGGGCCAACCTTTTGCTGGATTATATCCTGGATAAACTTAACCTGCCTGCGGTTTTCGGA
>JBLNDC010000277.1:0-9387 GCA_050261255.1 Bacteroidota bacterium | reverse complement strand
TTTACCGGAAGCGCCGGAGAAATAGGGCATATGACCATTGATTATAATGGCCCGCTTTGCGAATGCGGCAATAAAGGGTGCCTGGAAATGTATTGTTCATCTACCTCGTTGCTAAATAAAGCAAACCAACTTGGAAAGGAGGGAAAGCTTCAGTTACAAATAGATCTTAACAAAAATTTGGAACTGGAGGATATTGTAAGACTAGCCGATGCAGGTGATAAAGTCGCAAGCGTATTAATTACTGAGGCGGCGGAGTATTTGGCATACGGATTAACAAATTTAGTCAATATACTCAATCCGGATACAATTGTGATTAGTGATGAAATGTGCCAGTTAGGTGATAGATGGTTTAATACCGTTAAGGAAAATTTGTTAAAAAAAGTATTTCCCCACCTTGCCAATCAGCTTGTTATAACAAAATCAATGGTTCAAGGTGATCATTTTCTTAAGGGCAGCGGTTTAATGGCAATTGAGCATCTATTGCGCAATCCATTGATTGTTTCCAATAAACCCAGGAAATAATTTTGGTTCAACGCGAAAGGAACTTTACTTGTTTAGTTGTTTTAGAGGAATCCCCCTAGCATTTGTTGCGTTAGGATTCGTTTAATTCCTTAAACAGGGGACTCCTGTAATAATAATTAAGAGAGGAGGGAAAAGCAAGAAACCCATATTTTTAACTATTTTACAGCGAAGAATAAAATTTAGAGGGTTTCTATTAGAAAGTTCAGGGTGGACTCGTTCAAAAAGTGGAAAGTAACTGTTTGTCGGTTGGTTAAAACATTTTGAACACAAATAAGGAGGCTTATAAGTTAATGGACCGCACTTTTTTAAAACATCGCGCTACTTTATTATTAGTTGCTTTTGCAGCGGTTATGCTCGTCATCGGCGTGGCGGTAAATGCCGCATCCAAGTATAAAATGGTTTCAATTCCTAAACTTCGTTCTCCCTGGTTTAACCAATTGGAAAACGGTTTGAAGGACGCTAATAAAGATTTTAAAGTTGATGCTTATCAACAAGCTCCCGCTTCCGCTGATGAGGCAGAACAAGTTCGTCTAATTCAAGACTCCATCAACCAGGGAGTCAAGGCGGTTTTAGTTGTTCCCAATAACAGCACAGCTTGTGAACCAGTCTTTGCCCAGGCTAAAAAGAGGAAAATCGCGGTAATAACCCATGAATCTCCTAACCAAAAAAATGCTGATTTTGATGTGGAAATGATTGATAACATAAAATTCGGCGAAAAAACCATGGAACTTCTGGCCAAAAAGATGGGTGGCAGTGGGAAAATCGCCATCTTTGTCGGTTCACTGACAGTCCCGGCTCATAATATTTGGGCAGATGCAGCACTCAAATACGCCAAAGAGAAATATCCAAATATAATTCAGGTAGCAGATCGTTATCCGGTATCCGAAGACCAAAGTCAGGCACATCAAACCGCCTTAGAGATTCTTACCGCTCATCCTGATATTAAAGGATTCTTGTGCTTTGGTAGTCAGGGTGCACCGGGAGCAGCTCAAGCAGTTAATGAGAAGGGCCTTACCGGTAAAGTAGCCGTTATCGGAACTACTTCTCCGCAGCAAGCCGCTCCGTTCCTTGAGGACGGCTCGATGAGCTATAGTGTCCTTTGGGATCCGGGCGAGGCTGGATACGTTATGTGTTATTTAGCGAAAATGGTCATCGACGGGAAGGCTAAGAAGATTGTTGACGGTGTTTCCATTCCGAAAATCGGAAAGGCTAGTATTTCCGGGAATACTGTCTTATTTGACAGGCCGTTAATTGTAACCAAAGAAAACTATAAAAAATTCTCTTTTTAAATAAGTACTGTTGTTACATTGTAGTTTTCCATATCTTTAGGATATGGAAAACTACAATTTTAAAAACAAGGTAGGCGTGTTAACGATTTGATTATTAAGAATTAATCGAAAGATGGTTAAAAAGATGACTGACTTTTTACGTTTAACGAATATTAGTAAGAGTTTCGGCGGGGTTCAAGCGCTTAAAGGGGTAGATTTCTCCATTGGCAATAGTGAAATCCATTGTTTAGTGGGGGAAAACGGATCCGGTAAATCAACGCTTATTAAAATTATCTCCGGCAATATTCAACCCGACAGCGGTGAAATTTGGATCGAAAATCAACTTTGCAAGCGGCTTAAGCCCATTGATTCCATTAACCTCGGCATTCGGGTTATTTATCAAGACTTTGCGCTTTTTCCCAATCTTACGGTGGCTGAAAATATTGCCTATAGCTGTCTAATAGAGCAACAAGAAAAATATATCAACTGGAAAGAGATTAAAAACATAGCCCGTGCAGCTATGGCAAATATAAAAATCAATCTTGATCTTGAAGAGCAAGTGGGAAAATTATCGGTGGCCAATCAACAAATAGTGGCCATTTGTCGGGCCTTAACAAGGAATCTGCGACTTCTCATTTTGGATGAACCGACTTCGGCGCTGAGTAAAAAAGAAATCGATCAACTCCTTTTAGTGGTAAAGGATTTGCAGCAAAAAGGGATTTCGGTGATGTTTGTTAGTCATAAGTTAAACGAAGTACTAGAAATAGCCGAAAAGGTGACCATCTTCCGCGATGGGGATAACGTTTCCTCCCTCATGCGCAAAGACGTCACTAACGAAAAACTGGTTTTTCTCATGTCGGGGAAAACCCTTACTGATTCCCGTTATAAGAAAGAAAACGCCTCGGAGAAAACACTACTCGAAGTTCAACATTTATCGAAAAAAAACAACTTCAAAGATGTCTCTTTTACTATACATCACGGTGATATCTTTGGCATTACCGGCCTTCTTGGTTCGGGCAGAACCGAATTGGCGCTGGCTCTTTTCGGTATGGAGCCCGCCGATAGTGGCAAAATTCTCATCGAGGGGAAAGAGGTAAAGATTAAGTCAGTAAAAAATGCTATTCAGGCGGGAATGGGATATGTACCGGAAGACCGGTTGACCCAGGGCTTGGTTATGAAAAAGTCAGTTGCGGAAAACATTGTATTATCCATTATTAAACAGCTTCTAAGCAGTTTAAAGCTGATAGATTTCAAAAAGCGGGATTCAACGGTTGATTACTGGATTGATGACTTGGATATAAAAGTCGCTAATTCCAGTGTAAAGGTGCAGACACTTTCCGGGGGTAATCAGCAAAAAGTTGTACTAAGTAAATGGTTGGCTGCTTCTCCCAAGCTCCTGATCTTGGATAATCCCACGGCTGGTATTGATATTGCCGCTAAAAGCGGTATCCATAAGATTATTCAGGAAATGGCGAAAAAAGGAGTTGGTGTCATCTTAATTTCCGACGAAATTTCTGAGGTGGTTAATAATTGCAATAGAATTGCCATTATGAGAAATGGGCGAATAGTAGAGCAACTTGATACTGCAGATGTTACTGAAGCGGATGTGCAAAAACATGTTGAGGGAGACATTGGCAGGAAATGTTTAGCTTGATAAAAAAACTAATTAAACAAACCGAATTTTATATTGCTTTGGTTATTATTATTTTAAGTATAGCAATAACCATCTTTAACCCGAAATTCCTAACTACGGACAATATCTTCAGTTTAATGAAGACTTTTTCAGTTTTTGGAATCATGGCGGTTGGTGTCCTCTTTGTACTGGTGTTGGGGGGTACTCCTGACGTATCTTTTACCGCAATCGCCCAAGTTGTCGAGTATGTAATCGTTGTTTTGACTCTTAAATGGGGAGGCAACATCTACCTAGCCCTTTTTTTCGCTTGTATAATGGGGGCCTTGATGGGAAGTGCCAACGGATACCTGGTCCATCTTTTCAAAGTTCCCACTATACTCGTTACTATTGCTACTTATAACATATTTTATGGTCTTCTTTACGTTTTTTCCAAAGGGAATGTAATCTTTATGGTCCATCCTATGTTTAAGCAGTTCGCTAATATTAAGATTGGGAATCAAATCCCGCTTCTACCATTAATTTGGATTTTAGTATCAATTTTAGGTTGGCTAATTTTACGATATACCCGGATTGGAAGAAATATCTATGCCATTGGCGGCAATGAGGTCGCTGCGGAACGAATCGGTATTAATATCAAATGGACCAGAATTTTTGTTTTTAGCTTTGTTGGTTTATTATCGGGAATTGCAGCCATCGTTCATGTTTCTATAGTTCAATCGGCAATCCCCAATATTATAGTCGGCCAAGAAATGAATATCATTGCGGCGGTTTTTATTGGCGGAGCGAGCGTATTCGGCGGCGCCGGAACAATAATTGGGTCCTTTTTAGGAATTATGCTTTTAGCTATTGTAAATAATGGTTTGACATTGGTTGGTATCTCTTCTTACTGGTATAACATTTTTATCGGAGCCGTAATTCTTATCAGTATTACCGCTAGTGCGATTCAACAAATACATCAATTAAAAACGCGAGTAAAGGTACGCATTGAAATGGAAGAGGAGGAAAGCCGGGTATGAAAAAAAATATTCCAAACTTGTCCCTCTATGTTATATTAATGGTAATTCTGGTAATAATGACCTTCCTCAACCCTACTCGGTTCTTCAGTTTTTACAATTTCAGCTCCATGGCGTACCAACTTCCTTTTCTGGCTTTTCTCTCTATGGGACAAATGGTTACCATCCTTAGTGGGGGAATTAATTTAGCGATTATTGCTACTGCCAATTTTAGTGGAATAATTACAGCAATACTCTTAAATATCTTATCCCACGGCAATTCAACTGAGGCTTCGGTATTGGTAGTTATTGTTTCAATTTTGGGGGGGCTAATTGGGGCGCTTTTAGCTGGTGCCTTAAGTGGATATCTCATTGGTTACTTACGGGTTCCCGATATCCTTGCAACCTTAGGGGTAATGATTCTTTTGAATGGAGTCAATATAATACTAACTAAAGGGTATACCATCACCGGGTTCCCCGACTCTATTATTGCCATTGGTAACGGGACATTCTTAGGAATTCCTATACCCTTTTTCATTTTTCTGATATTAACTATCTTTTTTGGTATTGTTCTTAATAAAACCATTTTTGGCTATAGTCTTTATATGATGGGTTCGAATTACACGGCCGCCAAATTTTCCGGTATCGGTGTACGTTCGGTAATTTTGAAGGAGTACTTGTTTTCTTCACTTTTTGCAGCGATTACCGCCTTTATAATGATGGGCCAGCTTAATTCTGTCAAAGCGAACTATGGTGATTCTTATCTTTTAGTATCCATTTTGGCCTGTTTTTTAGGCGGAGTCAATCCTTTAGGTGGTTCCGGGAATATTTCGGGACTATTGATTTCCGTATTAATTCTGCAGGTGGTTTCAAGCGGTGTAAATCTGTTGATGATGGATCCTTTCTTTATTCGGGCAATGTGGGGTTTCATCATGATAGCCATCATTTTCATCAATTATTATAATGAAAAAAAGGTTTCATTAGGCAATATTAAATTGCCAAAGACGACAACTGCCAACGATTAAGTCAACGATAAGTCTTAGGCGTCTTATTTACCGGACTTCGAAGTTTTTTGGCGATAAATTAATTAATGCTTTTCTCCGAATCCTTCGAAAGAACGCGGGTAACTAGATCCGGACAAAGGGGGAATGCCATGACAGTATGATATAATGCCGAAATTGCTTGGCATTTAATAACGCCTTATCTATCATTTTATTTAAAACTTCAACTAAAAGGAGAATACAATTTATGAAAGATGGAGATGTAATTCAAGTAGCTTACGTGGTTAAAGATCTGGATGCGGCAATGAAGAAATACTGGGAAATTTTTAAAATCGGTCCCTGGGATGTTTACACTTTTGCGCCTCCGGCTCTCCGTGAGTCGATGGTACGCGGGAAACTCTCCAATCATACTTATCGTTTAGCCGTCACTTGGATTAACGGCGTTCAGTTGGAATTAATGCAACCGCTTACCGGCCGTAGTATTTATGACGAGTTTCTCGAAGAAAAGGGAGAAGGGCTGCATCATATTAAGTTTTATTATAAAGACTGTCAGAAAATCCTGGCAGAGTTTAAGGCGAAAGGGATTGATGTCATTCAAAGCGGTAAATTTGACGAAGATGAATTTTATTATTTGGATACGAAAGAGACTTTCGGCACAATTTACGAAGTCGGCAATAACGGAAAAATTAGGAATCCGGAACGCAAGTATCCTGCATAAAGAGATGTCTTTTTTGAATTTGAATCTGATGAATTAACGGATTGGGCGGACATGATATTTATTTCTCAACTACGGGGGGAAAACCCTTGGCTTCAACGGGCTGTTGAGCTTAACAATCGCCTTTGGTTTTCCTTTTAGGTTGTTTAGCCGACTGCAGTTGGCTAAACAACCTGCCCGCTTCCAGCCAGCGATAGTTGAGATCGCCCCTTTTCTTTCTTTGTTATTTAGTTTTGGTAATGTTACGGCGGAAAAACGCTTTCTGCTGTATTAATTTTGTTAAAAGGAGAATGTTTCATGGATATTCGCCAGCAAGTTATGGAAGAAATCGGAGATGTGGTGGTTAAGGTCGCACGGAATCAACTGGACAGTTTCAAGAACAGTCTAACTTGTGCTAACCATATTTTCATTTTAGGGCTTGGAAGAGAAGGTTTAATGTTAAAGGCTTTTGCAATGCGGCTTATGCATTTGGGTTTTCCGGTTTATGTGGTCGGGGATGTAACCACTCCGGCGATAGATCAAGGGGATGTTTTATTTATTAGTTCAGGTCCGGGTTATACTTCAACAATAATAACACTTACTCAAATTGCCCGGAAAAAACGGGCTAAAATAGTTCTAATGACCGCCGAAAAGGACTCCCAACTGGCCTCATTGAGCGACTTGATTATCGAGATACCAGCGCGGACAATGGCGGATGATGGTTTGGAAAAACATAAATCAATTTTGCCGATGGGAAGCCTTTTTGAGATAAGTCAGTTGATAATCCTTGATTGTGTTATTAATGAGATAATAAGCGAAAAGGCAATACCTTACCAGGAAATAATCAATAGGCATACAAATCTTGAGTGAGGCAACGCTAAGAATGGCAAGGATATGATATATACTTGTACAGAAATAATCCTTGATGAGCTCCAACGTGCTCTCTTAGGTTATCCGTGGAATCTTGTCAGCGATTAATTAAGGCGATCTTGAATACTAAGACAGTATTTCTAGCGGGGCAGGCTGTTTAGGATTAGCTATGCGGGCTTTCGGCATGCGTTTGATGCATTTGGATTTTCAAGCCTACATAGTCGGAGAAACGGCAACACAGGCCCGACTCGGGGTAATTTATTAGTAATAGGTTCAGGTTCAAGCGCTACCGAAAGTTTAGCGTGAATGGCGGCTAAGGCTAAGAAAATTAGAGCCCAAGTCGCCCTTATAACCAGCGCGACAAATTCACCGATTGCAAGGTTAGCGGACGAAGTGCTTACCATCCCCGCGTCCTCTCCCAAATTGCTTTTGGATACTGTGGTTACTTCCGCCTAACCCGCGGGGACATTGTTAGAGCAAAGTTTGTGGTTGACTTTGGATGGTCTGATTTTGCTGGGAATGAATGAAAAAGGAATCGATGCCGCGACCATGTTCGGACGGCACGCGGATTTGGAATAGATTGGCGTTCAACTGGTAATGGTTTTCGTCCCCAGTGTCGTAAATGCTGAAAAATTTAAAAATCTTTGTTTTGTGTGGGGAATAAAATGTCTTATTTAATGGGAATCGATTTGGGAACTTCGAGTGTCAAAACTATTATTATGGATCTGGATGGAAATATACTCGGACTTGGACAAGAGGATTACGAGGTTCAGACTCCAAACATCGGATATGCGGAACAGGATATTGAGTTATTATGGGAAGCTACCGTGAGAACCATAAAAATGGCGATAACAAGTGGAAATATAAATCCATCTGATATTAAGGGCATTGGATTATCCGGGCAAATGCACGGACTGGTGCTGTTGGACAAATGGCTGAAGCCGATTCGTCCGGCCATAATCTGGGCGGATCAAAGAACTAAACAACAGATAGACAAAATATACAGTATTATCGGAATGGATGAATTCAGGAAAACAGCCTTGAATTCGCTTTGTACGGGCTTTTTTATATGTTCTTTGCTATGGATCAAGGATAACGAGCCGGAAAGCTATCAAAAGGCATATAAAGCGATTCTGCCAAAAGATTATATAAGATATAAACTGTGCGGTGCTATTGCCACGGATGTAACTGACGCCTCTTCAACCCTTGCTTTTGATACAGCCAATCGATGCTGGGCCTTTAATATCATTGAAAAACTAGGAATAAATCCCAGTCTTTTTCCAAAATACGGCGAAGCGTATCAAGTCGCCGGCGAAACCAGCAAAGATTGTGAAGGGAAAACGGGACTTCGCAGTAAAACTCCAGTGGTTTACGGCGGCGGCGACTCGTTGATGTATTCGGTGGGAAACGGGATCATCAAACCGGGGGTGGTATCGGTTAATATTGGAACAGCGGGTCAATTAGCCACCGCTGTAAACACCCCAATTTATGACCGGGATTTTAGGACCAATACCTTTTGCCACGTAAAGGATGATTTATGGATTATCTTCGGGGGCCATTTAAACGGCGGAATCACACTAAAATGGTTGCGGAATAACTTTTTTCCTCATTTATCCTATCTAGAATTTGATGATACGGCCGAGGGAATCGCGGCTGGAAGTGAAGGGGCGTTATTTCTCCCTTATCTTTCAGGGGAACGCACCCCCTATTTGGATCCGTTCGCTAAAGGGATTTTTTTCGGCATAACTCTCAGACATAGTTATAAACATATGATAAGAGCCGTTATGGAGGGGGTTGTCCTGTCATTAAGGCTTAGCCTTGAAATTTTCAAGGAGTTGGGCATCCCCATTGAAAGGGTGGTGGCCTCAGGAGGCGGCGCCAGGAGTAATGTCTGGTTGCAAATGCAAGCCGATATTTTTAAGGCCGATATATATACTGTTTCAGGCATGGAGGAAGCTTGTACCGGGGCGGCCATTGTGGCGGGAGTCGGGGTTAACATATATAAGTCCATTGAACAAGCCTGCTCGTCCATTGTTAGGTATAATCCAAAGGTAACCCTGCCTAATCCTGAGAATGTAAAAGTCTACGATGAAGCGTTTGAAAAATTCAAGTTGTTGTACCTCAACAATAAGAATTTATTTTAAATTGAAGAAAAAATGTTATATATTGGCTGTTACGTTAAAAGTCGATGAAATTCCGTTAAAAATCGCGCTGCTTTATCTAAGATGACTTTCGGGAAGTTTTCCGGACACTGTAAGGTCAAATTTATGATCTACTACGAAATATTGTGAATATTGGGGGGACCGCTATGAAATACGGTATTTATTATGCTTATTGGGAACAAGAGTGGATGGCGGATTATAAGTATTATATTGAGAAAGCTGCCAGACTGGGTTTTGATATATTG
>JBLNDC010000276.1:0-4733 GCA_050261255.1 Bacteroidota bacterium | reverse complement strand
GGCGCTTCGCGAGCCGGGGTTTTAAAAGTGATTACGCCAATCTTCGCCATTATCGGAGGGGTAGTGCTTTTAAATGAAATAATCACGATACCGGCTTGGATTGGGATCATTATCGTCTTGGCCGGAGTGGTTTTGATCTCCATTGAGACCGCGGAAAAGAAAGACCGCCTGGCGGTTACCGAATTTGCGGCTCCGTCAGGAGGCGACGCGGTCGGTCAAAAAAAATTTACGAAATGGCATGGGAATATACCGCTAAAAGGACTTATCTTAGGGCTCATCGCCAGTTTGTTTTTTGCCGGTGGCAATGTTTGCCGCAAAGTAGGAGTAACCTATCTTCCTAATCCGCTCATGGGTGTTACCATCGGTTCGCTGGTGGCATTGGTAAGCGCCGTTTCGGTCCAGTTGGCCCTGGGCAAAGGCGGCCAGATGATCGCCGCTCTTAAAAATATCAATCGCAGCTATCTATTTTCGGGGATCGCGACTGCGCTGGCCTTATACTGCCTCTTCTGGTCGCTGGAGTTGACTTCGATCTCCGTCGCCAGTTCAATCGGGGCTTCGGAGGCTCTCTTTACCATTCTGGCCGGTAAGGCTTTGTTGAGCAAAAAAGAGTATTTAAACTGGCGGTTGATCATTGGGGCCTTGGTAGTGATCGGCGGCGTTATTATGTTGATTACCATGTGAAATAAAAAATTTCAAACCAGAAAGAAAGGAATAGAATGATGAACGATTTTGATCAAAAGTATCGTTCCCGGCTGGAAAAACTCTCAACCACCAATGTGGCCGACGCTCTAGACGCCTTGGGTTTAAAAGGGGCGACCTACGGCATCAGGCCGGTGTGGCCGACCATGAAAAAAGTGTGCGGCCGGGCGCTTACCGTTAAAATGACGGCCGCCGGGTTGACCTAGTCCCAATATCATTTGGGGGTCAAGGCTATTGACGCGGCGGAACCGGGCGACGTGATCGTGATCGATAACGGCGGACGTCTGGATACTTCCTGTTGGGGAGGGATTTTGGCCAACGGCGCCAAGATGAAGGGCGTCTCCGGGGTGATCATTGACGGCGCATGCCGTGATGTCGACGATTGCGTCGAGATCGATTTTCCCGTTTATGCCAGGGGATCGGTTGTGGCCACCGCCAGAGGAAGGATTATGGAGGAAGCCACCAATGTGATGATTCAGTTCGGCGGAGTTCAGGTCAGACCGGGAGATATTTTGCTGGCCGACAAAAGCGGGGTCGCGGTGATTCCCCAGGAAAAACTGGATGAAGTACTGGCCAAGGCGGAAGAACTTTATCAAAAGGAAGAAGACATGGTAGCCGAGATTCGCGCCGGGAAAAGCATGATTGAGGTCGATCAGAAATATAGTTATGAAAAAATGTTGAAATAACAGACGAAGAGTGGCCTAAGCCGCTTTCGGAAAGGAGTTCGAAAATGGCGGAAAATGTGAAGGTTTCCCCCGATGTGATTGCTGAATTTAAGAAAATGGATACATGTTGCGTTTCCGATGCCCTGGATCGTTTGGGGATTCGCGGCGGCTTGGAAGGAATTAAACCGGTTGTATCGGGAGTCGCCATGTGCGGCACCGCGTTTACCGTCCACTATGTCCCCTGCGGCGTGGTAAAGGGGACGGTCGGCGATTTTCTAGACGATGTACAGCCCGGCCAAGTAGTAGTCATTGACAATGGGGGACGGACCTATTGCACCGTCTGGGGAGACCTAATGGCGATCACCGCCACCAAGCGCAAAATCGCCGGAACGGTGATTGACGGCGTCTGCCGGGATGTGCCGGTAATCAAACGGTTGAAATATCCGATCTTCACCAAAGGCCATTATATGGTCACCGGCAAGGACCGGGTGGAAGTTGACGCCGTTAATATTCCCGTGGCCGTATCCGGAGTCCAAGTCAAGCCGGGAGATATCATCCTGGGCGACGATACCGGAGCGTTGGTAATACCAGCCGAAAAAGCTGAGGAAGTATTGGCGGTGGCCAAAGAAATAGCCGCGAAGGAAGCCTTGATCGAAAAAGAATTGGAAAACGGCGCTACGCTCCGGGAAGCCCGCGCCAAAGTCAGCTACCACAGCCTACAGACCCACCGGAATTAAAAAAGTCAAAAGCAAATGTTGAATTAGGGGGGACACCATGTACTTAACAGACGAAGAAAAGCGAATGCTTAACGGAGAATTCGGAGATACGGTTTGCAAATGCATGAAAGTCCTGGTGACATTGGGTGAGATATACGGAGCCGAAAAGATGATCGAGATCCACAATGTCCATTTTCCGGGAGTATCTTACCGGGTTACCGGCGACGCGGGCCTCAATTATGTGAAAGACGCCAGTGAACATACCTGTTTTAAAGTGCCTGCTACGTTGAATACAATTGGGATTGACTCGGAAAACTGGGAAAAGATCGGTTTCCCGCGTGATTTTTCAGAAAAACAATTGAAACTTTCAGCGGCCTATCATAAAATGGGCGCCATAGCCACCAATACATGCACACCGTACCTGGCAGGTAATATTCCATTAGCCGGTGAACATGTGGCCTGGGGTGAGTCTTCCGCGATCGCCTTCGTCAATTCGGTGATCGGTGCCCGGACCAACCGTGAAGGTGGGCCTAGCGCTCTAGCTGCAGCCGTAACCGGTAGAGTGCCGGCCTATGGTTTTCATTTAACGGAGAACCGTCGCGGCAAATATTTAATCCGGGTGGAAATGGACCTGGAAACAGATCGGGACTATGCGGCGCTGGGGTACTACGCAGGAAAAATTGCCGGTAAAGATGTCCCTGTCTTTGAGGGAATTAAGAAACGGCCCACTCTTGAAAACCTGAAAGCATTAAGCGCGGCCTTAGCTTCTTCCGGAGCGGTGGCCTTGTATCATATCATCGGTGTTACACCGGAAGCTCCGTCAGCAGACGCCATTATCGGCAAAACCGAAGCCTTAAAATTCGGACCGCAGGAATACCGCCAGGTTACCGATAAATTTCATTATGACGGCGCGGTTGATTTCGTAGTGATCGGTTGCCCTCATACCTCCATCGAAGAGATGAGAAAGGTTGCAAAGCTTCTAGAAGGTAAGAAGGTAAAATCGGACGTCTGGATCTGCTCATCCCGACAGGTAAAACACTTGGCGGACAAGATGGGATATTCAGAGACAATCGAGAAAGCCGGCGTTGAAATAGTTTGTGATACCTGTCCGGTACTCTGCCCAACACTTGTTGATAGGGGATACCACAATTTGCTCACCAACTCCGGCAAACTTGCCCATTATGCTCCCGGTTTATGGAACCTGAAAACCGGTCTGATCGAAATGGAAGATTGTATTAAAGCTGCGCTTCAGGGCAAATGGGAGGGGCAACAATGAAACAGTTAACATTAAAAGGACGAAAAATTGTAGATGGCAAAGTCCAAGGAGAGGCGCTGGTCACCAAGGATCCAATCTCCTTTATGGGGAGCATCAATCCAAAGACGGGTTTTGTCATTGAACGCGGTCACGAACTCGAAGGGAAATGTCTGAAGGGAAAAATTTTAGTTTTTCCCTGCTCTAAAGGCTCGACCGGCGGCTCCTATATGCTTTACGATTTAGTGAAAAACGGAGTCGGACCTCTGGGAATAGTCAATATTGAAGCGGAATCGGTAGTTGTAATCGGCGCTATCGTCGCTGATCTGCCAATGGTTGATAAAATCGATATCAGTAAAATTGAAACCGGAGACTATATCACGATGGATGCTTCTCAAGGGATAGTCACGGTCGATAAATGATTTGCTAATCCCCCGGCTTTGCCGGTTGTCACATGACTTAAAAAGAGCACCTCCGGAGCATTAGGCACATAGCATAATGGTAGCGGGAAATAGCTACGTCTGCTCCCGCATATGCTTAGGAGGTGATTTAGATTTAATGATTGGCGAAAATGAAAATCCAAATAACGGTTATTTTGAGTTGGAGGTTATTGAGTCCGATTCTTTAGAGGCTTTGACCAAGGCCTTTGAAACCACCCAGGAAATGGTGGCTGAAGCGAATCCCGATGTTAACCTAGCCCAGATAACTCCCGGGGAAAGGCTCAGGTTGCCGTTTCCGGCCCGTTGCCGTGGGACAATATATATTGTCCGGCGTGGCGATACTTTAGCGAGCATCGCCAGGGAATTTAATACCACGGAGGCTGCGATCCGTAGGGAAAACCCGTTCTTAAATTTAATCGGGCTCCGGCCGGGGCTGCCTTTATGCATACCGGCGCCGCAACCAAGGCCTTGTCCGGGTTTTGTTTACACCATTGCCGCCGGAGACACCCTATTTAGTATCGCAGCCCGTTTTAACACTACCGTACAGGCTATTCTCCAAGCCAATCCGGGGTTAGATCCGAATCGGCTCTTTATCGGTCAACAAATTTGCATTCCAACACCACAGCCGCCTGTTTGTTCCGGCACTATTTATACGGTAATGGCCGGAGATACCTTAGCCAGTATTGCGCGGCGATTTAACACTACGGTGAATGCTATTCTCCGAGCCAATCCGGGGCTTGATCCAAACCGGCTCTTTATCGGCCAACAAATTTGTATTCCCAACTCACGACCGCCAGTTTGCCCCGGTTTTATTTATACGGTTGTTCTCGGAGATACTCTTTTTACTCTGGCGATAAGGTTTAATACCACAGTCCAGGCCATCTTGCAGGCGAATCCGGGACTTGACCCCAACATGCTCTTTGTCGGGCAAAGGATCTGTATTCCAGTGCCCCAACCCCCG
>JBLNDC010000275.1:0-3197 GCA_050261255.1 Bacteroidota bacterium | reverse complement strand
GAGTAATTTACTAGAATTAAGGTCAATTGGTTGTCTATCGGTAGTAGAAAAAGTATTAAAATTTTTTATCAATAGAATTAGGAAGGTATTACCGGTAATTAAAACCAGGGACATTGTTATGATAAATTGTGATAAATATGATATTCCAAACCATTTTGTTTCAAAGCCTCCCTCAATCATGCCAGGAGGATAGTTTAAAATATAGGGTATTAAATAAAAAAGAATTGTGGCAACAATTAAATGAACTAAATTATACATAAATAAAATTCGGGCTAAGCTTTTAAAAATTGGAGTGGGTTGTAGTTTATAAAAAACAGCCAAAAATCGGTTCAACTTTCTAGGTGCCATTTATCCTCCGAATTACTAGTTGATAGCTACCTTAATTATACACAAAAAAAAACACCCAGCAACTGGGTCTCAAAAAATTAGTACTTTATTAGTACTTTATTATTTGTACTTTAATTATTTTTATTTTTTCCTTCAATTGTAGCTTTCAATTCGTTAAGCATCGATTTAACTTGATCTTTTGAGATTAAAAACTCGGCTTTTCCTCCCCGGAAGACGGCGTAAAAATCATAGTCGTAAGGTACATAGTTAATCAGAATTTTCCGCTGAACCCCTTTATTCAGAGAGAAGGTCATAGTCAATTCCGGAGTTTGATTTTTAGGTTCCGTCGGACACTCGGACTCAACAGTCAAACCGATTATGCTTTGATAAGCGCTTTTGAATAGTTGTTCTTTAACTTTTTTGCCATCAATCTGGTAACTGGCATCAAACTCTGGTGAATCTGCGGTAGAAGATTTTTTCTCTTTCCTGGTAATGGATAGGTCATGGTGGGAACCGAGTCCGGTAATCTGAATTTTATCAACGTCGTCGATATTAACGATATAAGCGAATTTTTCAACCAGTTCAAAGGCTTTGGTGTCCAGGAAAAAGAGATCGTTGCTGCTAATGGTAAACACAGCCTTAGAATCGGGCTTTTTACAATAGAAAGCCTCATCATTCACTGGCTTGCCAATTAATAAACTGAACTGGGACTGGTTATCTTTGATTAAAACTTCAGCCCGGGGTTTGGCCAAACCATAACGGCTTAAATCAGCCGGGTTATCGTCAATAAACCGATCAGCATTGGTAATCGAAGTGATTGATTGAAGAATCGATTGAAACTTATCGGTGACGACCGGCATCGGCTCTTGATAAGGTTTTGTCATTTGCCAAATACCGATCCCATATTGGGCAAATTCCGAGTCCTCAGTGTTGATCCGGATCTCGAGATCGGGCTGTCCAGTCCGGGATAATTTAAAGTAATTGATTTTTTCAATATCGATCCGGGCCAGACTGTTATCACGAAAATCCGCCGGAGTGAGCAAGAACTTTTCTCCATGATAACTGCCGATCGTGTAAACCGCCGGATCGTCATGAAGCTTGAAATAGTAGGAAGTTCCTGCCGGAGTAAGATCGCCAAGGTACATAATGGTGGGTTTTGTTTCATTTACCGCAGTCACTTCGATAGTGACTGCGGGATCTTTGAGCCCATACTGTTCCAGGTCCTCAGGGGATTCGTCTATCACTTGTTCGGCGCGAAGGCCGAAGAATACATAAGAGAGACCGTTGACTTCGCTTTCCGTGATTGGAAAGGCTAGATTAGAGGTCCATTGCTCACCTTTTTTTATAAAATTAATCATATGCTTTTTTGTTTTAAGAGCTATTTGTTTGATTTTCTCATTTTCGAGATTAACCAGAGTGACGGTTTCTGAAGCGACATTGGGCTCATCAGCCTTTTCTTGAGGCCGGTATTTAAGAAAGAGATAGAGCGAGATTAAAACCGCCAGAACCCCAAAAAGGACAATAATATTCCTGGATTTTTTCATAAATGCCTCCTCCTCAGCCAGACCATTAGTCCTAGGCCTAGGACTCCGAGAGGGATTACAACTACTACTAAACCGGACAATAACAAGCTTTGGAAAGCGTTAATATTTAAACGCATCGTTAAGAGGCTTTTGGGCTTGATCGCCAGGTTTACCTTTTGGTCTTGGAGCCAGGCGAAGCTGTTCATCAAGAAGTTGGCGTTGCCCGGAATGGAATTAATCAGATTCGAATCGATAAACATCCCGTTGCCAACCACTACAATGCGGGATTCAGCGTTTTCTGAGCCGGGTAATTTGTCGGTGACGGCGACTGCGACATTAAAAGGCCCTTGGATATCATTTTTGGTTTTAGTTAGGGAGGCATTATCGAGATCGGTTTTGCCCCATGCTGAAGTAGAGGTGGTCAATAAGGTTTCAATGTCCAGGGAACGCTTTTTAACGTCTAAAATCTTAATACTTTGAGCCACCGGCATGATCACCGGCATCTTATCCGATAGCAATGTGTTTAAGATTTGATGGGCGCCCAAATCCGGTTGGATCCAAAGAGGATTGTTTTGGATATAACGGTTACTATCCCCTTCGACAATGGCCATCGGCTGAAGGGCGATTCCGTAACTACGCAATAATGTCTGAAAGTTAGGCAACTCATTTCTTAACAAATCCATCAAGAAAATGGCGCGGCCGTTATTGGCGAGAAATTCTCTGATCTTCTCCACCTCGGTCGTTGTTAAATCTCGTTGCGGTGAATTAATCAATAAAATATTGATATCCTTCGGCAGGGAGGCGGTGTAAAGGTTGAGCGATTTTAATTCATAGTTTTCGGTTTCGAGCTGCTTCGAGATTTCCAGGGGCAAGGATTGTTCGCCATGGCCCTCGAGGACATAAATCACGGGAATTTTCCCCGACTTTACGAACATAATGGCGCCGGTAACGCGTTGTTCCACCGCCAGCGAAGTAACACTGGGTTGATAAGGATTGCTATAATCAAAATTAAAAAGATCGCTGCCGGGGATCACTTTTACTTTTTTACCGGACTCCACAATGAGACTGCCGAGACTCAAGTTTTCCCCGTCTTTGGAGTATTTCTTGGCAAATCCCGGATTTTTGTTGGGATCAACGAACTTGAGATGGACCTTTTTTGAATGGTCGGCGTATTTTTTTAAGATTTCGGTAATATCCGTATTCTCTTTGCCGGATTCATATAGAGCGTAGATGGTAATATCTCGGTCCAGGTCGGATATTATTTCATAGGTTTGCTTGGAAAGCGAGAAGATTTTATTTTTGGATAAATCCAGTTTTAACGGTACTTGCTCCGCCAATAAATTAAGG
>JBLNDC010000274.1:0-5037 GCA_050261255.1 Bacteroidota bacterium | reverse complement strand
TAATCTCATCTAACTTCGGATATTTCGGTTGCCAACCTCGTTCCCGCTTAAGGCGATCGGACGACGCGACCAAGATCGCCGGGTCTCCGGGACGACGCGGGGCTTCGTTTACCTGAATCGGTTGATTGGTAATCCGGCGGGCCGTTTCGATAACTTCCCGATTTGAATAACCTTGACCGTTGCCGAGATTATAGATGTTGGAGGGCGCCCCTCCTAATAAAGCTTCCAATGCGAGCAAATGGGCTTGAGAAAGGTCGGCGACATGAATGTAGTCGCGGATGCAAGTCCCGTCAGGAGTCGGATAATCGGTGCCAAAAAGCTGGATTTCTTTACGTAACCCTAAAGCAGTCTGCAGGATAATGGGTATGAGGTGGCTCTCGGGTTGATGGTCCTCGCCGATTTCCGCCTCGGGATCGGCCCCGGCGGCGTTAAAATAGCGCAACGATATATAGCGCAGCCCGTAAGCGCGATCATAAGATTCTAAAATGCCTTCCAGGGTCAATTTGGAAAAGCCGTAAGGATTGGTCGGCTTTTTGGGATGATCCTCGGTGATGGGAGTCCGTTCCGGTTCGCCATAGACCGCTGCGGTTGAGGAGAGAACAAAATGTTTGACACCGCAGGCACGCATCGCGTCTAAGAGGATAATTCCATTGCTAATATTGTTCTGAAAATACTTTCCCGGATCTTGAACTGATTCGCCAACCAGGCTAAAGGCTGCTAAATGAATCACAGCTTCAATTTTTTCCTCAATTAAAACTTTTTTGATAAGCTCGAAGTCGTGGAGATCGCCTTCCACCAGGCGGCTGGCCTTGACCGCGCCCCGGTGGCCTTTGCTTAAATTGTCGAAGACCACCGGCTGATGGCCGTGGCGGGCCAAATCCAATGTGACTTGACTTCCGATATAGCCGGCTCCGCCGGCGACTAAAACTTTCATTAGTGAATTTACCTCCTAAAAATGATCTCGGCTCCCGCTGCAGGGGTACTGATATATAAATGAGGTGTAATTCCGGTTTCCTTTTGATAATACCCGGTTAATCGAGTTGAAAATGCTTCGATTTCCGAATTTGAAATCAAATTTACCGTACAACCCCCAAAACCGCCTCCGGTAATCCGGGAACCTAATACTCCCTTAGTGTTCCGGGCGAATTCGACCAGGAGATCAATCTCGGAGCAGCTGACTTGATAATCATCGCGTAACGAATCGTGGGATTCATTCATTAGCTTTCCAAAGGTCTTTAAATCATTTTGGTTAAGTGAATCGATGCTTTGTAAAACGCGATAGTTCTCAGTGATCACGTGACGGCACCGTTGGTAAACGACTGAATCAAGTTCACCCCGGCAGGCCTCCAGTTCATCAAGGGTAGCATCACGTAGTGATTTGACTTGAGGGAATTTTCGGGAAAGGACGGCTACTCCGGCTTCACATTCCCGGCGCCGTTTATTATATTCCGAATCCACCAGCGAATGTTTCACTCCGCTATGGCAGATTACTACCCGGTATTGGCCGAGTTCCAAAGGGATGAGCCGGTAGTCTAAAGAGCGACAATCAAGGAATAAAGCGTGGTCCTTTTGGCCCATCATTGAAATGAATTGATCCATGATCCCGCAATTCATTCCCACAAAAGTATTTTCCGCCCGTTGGCAGAGCCGGGCTAATTCCGGCCCATTCATAGGAAATCCGTTTAGCGCTTGGAGCGTTATCCCCACTCCGACTTCAAGGGCTGCCGATGAGCTCAAACCGGAGCCTTGGGGAATGTCGCCCGCGAAAGCCAAGTCCATTCCGGAGAGCTTGATGCCTTGCTCCAATAAAACGGAGAATACCCCGCGGGGATAATTACTCCAACGGTTTTCAGCATCGTAACCGATGGGATCGTCCAATGAGAATTCGACTGTTTTTTGATAATCGAGGGAATGAATCCGGACCAGCCGGTCGCCGCGTTGCCGCGCAGCGGTTAAGATCTGGAAACCCAAAGCCATCGGAAAGACGAAACCTTCATTATAATCGGTATGTTCACCGATTAAATTGACCCGGCCGGGAGCCCGGGCGATGATTTGAGGATCCACGTTACCGAAGACCTTATTAAAAGCATCCACCATCGTTTGGACATTGTTTGCTTGAGCCATTACCGGTCACCTCGATTCATTTTCCCAGGGCGAGAACTTCCTGAATGTTTTTGGGGCCAACTTCGCGAAGCTCCGCCGCTTTTTCCTCAGCTAAAGTATCGTTAATAAAATTACCCGCTCCCGACTCACAACCGGCTAAATATTTCAGTTTAGTCCCGGTCCTTAGCGGTGGGTAGAATTCAAAATGAAAATGATAATCCGGATAATCCTTGCCGTCGGTGGGGGCTTGATGGATTACCATAATATATGGCAAAGAAAGGTTAAATAAGCGATCATATTTGATCAATAACCCTTTGAGGGTGATGGCCAGATCATCCAGGTCATCGTTGGAAAAATCGTTTAATGAAGCCAGGTGCCTTTTGGGAGCCAGATAGACTTCATAGGGATAACGGGCGAAAAATGGGATAAAAGCCACGAACCTTTCGCCTTCAAAGACGATTCGCCGACCGTCGCGGTATTCCTCCTCCAGAGTCGCGCAGAAAAGGCATTTTTTATTTTGTCGATAATGTTTTGCCGAGGCCCGGAGTTCTTGCTCGATCTTGGGAGGGATAAAAGGGAAGGCGTAGATTTGCCCGTGAGGATGGTGCAAGGTCACTCCGACCGCTTCCCCTTTATTTTCAAAGATCAAGACATACTTAATATAATCAAGGGCGCCTAATTCTTGATAGCGATCTTGCCAGACCCGGAGCAAGTTCCGGATCCGGGTCAAGGGCATGTCGGCTAAAGTCATGGTATGCTCCGAGGTATAGACGACAACCTCGCAAATGCCTTGTCCCTGCCTGACTGGGGAGATTTTAGTCGCCGCTACCGCTGGTTGGGGCGGATCTTTACGCAGGGACGGGAATTTATTCTCAAAGATTACTATGTCATAGTGATCTTGGGGAATTTCGGTGGGGAATCCCCCGGGTTTGGTAGGGCATAACGGGCAATAATCCTCAGGGGGGAGAAAAGTCCGGTCTTGCCGGTGAGTGGCGGTAATCACCCACTCTTCTAAAAAAGGGTGCCATCGTAATTCAGACATCTGCTTCACCTTCAGTCGGTTTTATTTGAGTTTGTTTTGGGGGCTCCTGTTTAGCTTCGGGACTGAAATTATAGTAGATGAGATACCTTCCATCCGGCAGGAGCGTTTTTTCCTTGTCGAATTCCTTTTGGGGTGAAGACATGGGGCGGCCTCTTTTCTTTAAGGTATTATTGCTTCTTCGGTGAACCTGAACTTTCGTTTTAAAATAATATCTTAAATCGGTGGCTCTTATTTCAAAACGTTTTAGATTACCGAATTTACCGAATTAGATCAGACTAAAATCACTTTTAACCCTTTTTGGCGCAAGGCTCCGATCTCTTCAGCGTCAGCTTGTTTATCGGTGATTAATAAATCAATTTGCTCAAGATCCGCTATTTTCACTAAGCCAATGTTCCCGACTTTACTGGAATCAGCCAAGACTACCCGGCGGGCTGCCGCTTTCAGGAATATCGATTTCAATTCGGCTTCGGCGATATTGACGTTGGTAATCCCATGTTCGACCGCGATGCCGCCGACCCCGATGAAAGCCAGATCGACCCGGATTTTTTCCAGGATTAAGGTGGCGTAAGGGTTGATCAAAGAATGTTGCTTGGCCCGGAGAGTACCACCGGTAACGATCGTCGTAATCTCGGGATTAGCTTCGAGAATTGTCGCGATATTGAGGGCATTGGTAAATACGGTTAGATCTTTATGAGTCAATAGTTTTCGCGCTAGTTCGGAAACTGTGGTCCCAACATCCAAGATTAATGTGTCGCCGGGAGAGACCAGTTCCGCGGCGGCTTGGGCAATCCGTTCCTTTTGGTCTTTAAAAGAGGTTTCTTCAATTTGAAAAGGGCGTTCAAAACCGATCTTGGATGGGAGAATCGCCCCGCCATGGGTCCGGCGGAGTAAACCTTCCCGTTCTAAGGCATCCAAATCCTGCCTGATAGTTACCTCGGAAACCTCCATTTGTTTGGCTAAATCCGCTACCAGGCACCGGCCTTGCTTATTTAGGGTATCGATAATGATTGAATGCCTTTCTTCAGGAAACATTGAACTCTTCCTCCTGGAGTAATTTTACGTTTATTTGCGTTTGCTGTCAAATACTTTTTTTTGATTTCCGATTAGTTCGAACGGCTGGTGGCTGTCTAGAAAATACTTCATGCCAAAAACCAGATCCCTTAGTCCCTTTAAAAGGGAAAAGGTATAACTTCGCAGTCTAATACCATCTAATGAATCCCAACTGCTTCAAATTGACCTCGGAGCATGGTGGTTACCTGTGTTCCAGGATGGGACGAAGTCGCGGAGGACATGGATGTCCGTGAGCGACCCTTTTAAAGGGCAAGGGATCGGTGTTAGACCCTTGACTGCAAAATTATCATCCTTTCGCTTGCTCCGGCCAGCCGGGGTGGGGGACTACCCGGAAAATGTGACAGTTATTAGAACAACCGAGGGATTCACAGGGATTAACCTTTGAAAGGCATCTTCATTGATATAAGATTAGTTATAAGTGAAAAATAACTCTATGGGTAAATCCGGTTTGTCGCGCTTTGGGGAACTCGATTTTTTAAGAGGAATCGCTGTAATTTCAATGGTGGTTTTCCATGGCTATGAAGATTTTTCGTTGTTAAAATCGGGCCGTCCTTTGGAAGGCGTTATTTTTAATCTTTGGCAACAAGAAACGGCCATCCTTTTTTTAGCCCTCTTTGGAGTTGGCGCTTATTTGAACTATACGCGCCACGGTTCGGGAATCAAAGCGGGGTTTCTCAGACGGCTCCGCAAGGGGGCGCTCTTGTTTGGTTGGGGGATGCTAATTACCTTCACAACTTTTCTTTTCTTAAGAGAGGGATTTGTGACCTTCGGGATCTTACACCTGATGGGGGTGAGTTCGGTATTGATCTTCCCTTTATTAC
>JBLNDC010000273.1:0-3549 GCA_050261255.1 Bacteroidota bacterium | reverse complement strand
AAAATCAATAATACCGGCTTGGTGGAAGTGCCGATGGGCACCACTTTAAAAGAGATTATTTATGATATCGGCGGCGGATTAGCTCCGGGGCGAAACCTGAAAGCGATCCAAACCGGAGGGCCTTCCGGCGGTTGTATCCCAGCCAGCGCAGTGGATACCCCTGTCGATTACGATACATTGGCCAAAGCCGGTTCGATTATGGGTTCCGGTGGAATGATCATCCTCGACGACCAAGACTGCATGGTGTCGACCGCCAAGTTTTTCTTGGAATTTACCCAAAGCGAATCATGCGGTAAATGCGTACCCTGCCGTGAGGGTACTTTGCGGATGCTTGAAATCTTGGAAAAAATCACCGAAGGCCACGGCGAGGTCTCCGATCTTGACAAGCTGGAGCGTCTCGGTAATTTAGTGAAGAAAACTTCCCTTTGCGGATTGGGGCAAACAGCGGCTAACCCGGTGTTAAGCGCCTTAAAGAATTTTCGTAAAGAGTTTGAAACTCATATTATTGCAAAACGTTGTCCTACTCAAAAATGCGCCAAATTAGTCCATTATGAGATCGAACCCGAAAAATGCACCGGATGTATGCTTTGTGTCCGACGCTGTCCGGCTTTTGCAATTACCGGCAGTCCAAAACAACCGCACCATATCGATGCGGAAAAATGCGTCCGGTGCGGCGACTGCTTCCATAGTTGCAAATTCGGGGCGATTAAGAAAGTATAAGAAGGATGGTAACTCGAATGAAAAATATCAATTTGCTGATCGATGATACGGCGGTTACAGTTCCTCAAGGAACCACCATCATGCAGGCAGCCGATACCATCGGAGTCCACATTCCACGGCTCTGTTATCTTCCCAATCTTTCATTGGAAGGCGCTTGCCGTATATGTATCGTTGAGGTCGAGGGCAGTAAAAATTATTTAGCGTCCTGCGCCACCAAAGTCACTGAGGGAATGAAAGTCAGGACCAATTCACCCGAAATTCGCCAGGCTCGCCGTGATTTGGTGGAATTAATTCTCGATAACCATCCCATGGAGTGCCAAACTTGCGATCGGGACGGCCAGTGCGAATTGCAAAACCTTGCCTATACCCTGGGAGTCCGTGAACGGCTCTTCGCCGGCAAACGGAAACAGTACGCGATCGACGATTCCGGCTACTCGGTAGTTCGAAATTCCGAAAAATGCATTCTCTGCCGGCGCTGTATCCGGGTTTGCTCCGAGGTTCAGGGCGTATATAACCTGAACCAAATGTACCGCGGTTTCAATACCATTGTTGGCCCGGCCCATCTGGATCCAATGCGGGAATCAGTCTGTATCAATTGCGGTCAATGTATTAATGTCTGTCCGACAGCCGCTTTTATCGAGCAAGACTCGACCGAAGCAGTTTGGGCTGCGTTAGCTGACCCGAAAAAAATCGTAATCGCCCAGGTCGCTCCCTCGATCCGGGCCGCAATCGGCGAAGGGTTTGAGATGCCGGCCGGGACTCCAGCCGCAGGAAAGACCGTCACCGCCTTACGCCGTCTCGGTTTCGACTTTGTCTTCGATGCTAACTTCTCGGCTGACCTTACCATCGTGGAAGAGGCCAATGAATTTATTAACCGTCTCCAAAACGGAGGTAAACTCCCATTATTGACCTCATGTTCGCCGGGATGGATCAAATTCCTGGAGCACTTTTATCCGGAATTTATTCCTTATGCGTCCACTTGCAAGTCGCCGATGTCGATGCTTTCAACTCTGATCAAGACGTATTACGCCAAACTCAAAGCGCTGGATCCGAAAGATATATTCGTGGTGGCGGTGATGCCTTGCACGGCCAAGAAATTTGAAGCCCGCCGTCCCGAGCATATCGCCCCGGAAGGATATCAATATACCGATGCGGTCTTGACCACCCGTGAATTGATTTGGATGATCAAATCCTATGGAATTCACTTCAAACACTTGGAAGATGGCGAATTCGATTCACCAATGGGCTTATCTTCGGGAGCGGCCGATATTTTCGGAACTACCGGCGGAGTAATGGAAGCCGCTCTCCGGACCGCCTATGAAAAAATAACCGGCAAAACCCTAGATAACGTCAACTTTTATCAAGTTCGTGAAGCTACCGGCTTAAAAGAAGCTACTTTGAAAATCGACGGTAAGTCCATTAACGTGGCGGTAGCCAACGGCCTCCAAAACGCCCGGACCATTTTGGAGAAGATCAAAAGCGGGGAAAAACAATATCATATGATCGAATTAATGGCCTGCCCCGGCGGATGTATCGGCGGCGGCGGCCAACCTTATCCTACTAACGGCAATTATGTTCTTGATCCGGAACTTCTGAAGTTAAGGGCTTCGGCTTTATACTCGATCGATGAAGCCAAAACCCTGCGTAAATCACATGAAAATCCAGATATTCAAAGGCTTTACGAGGAATACTTGAAACACCCCGGTAGCGAACTAGCGCATAGTTTGTTGCATACGCGCTATACTCACCGGTTTCCAAGGGGGATATGAAAATGATGACTGAAACCAAAAAAGAATTGACCCCGGAGATTTTAGAGCTGATCGAAACTTATAAAACCCGGGAACATCCGGACAGTTATTTAATAGCGGTACTCCATAAAGTGCAAGAAGAATACGGATTTCTTTCCCGGGAGCACATGGATCAAGTCGCTTATTTACTCGGAATCCCGACCTCTTACGTTTTCGGAGTAGCTACTTTCTATCACTTTTTCCGTTTGCAACCCCAAGGAAAGTATGCTATTTCGGTTTGTTTAGGCACTGCTTGCTTTGTAAAAGGCGCCGACAGGGTGCTGCAAACTTTTAAAGATGAGTTGGGGATCGATATGGGTGAAACCACCAAAGACGGACTCTTTTCCCTGACCAACACCAGATGTCTTGGGGTTTGCGGCTTGGCTCCGGTAGTAACCATCAATGGTAAGGTATTTAGCCAAGTCACTCCCAACCAAGTTCCGGAAATCTTGAACCGGTTCCGGTCAGAACACGAAAAAGAGGCTGAACCGGAAGAAGAGAGTGAAGCAGAACCATATTGAAGGCTAAATTACTAAGGATCGTTTTCAGCCTTAACCGCCTATCTCTAAGTAACACGAACTACGATTTTTACCATGGAAGACCTAACGAGTTGGTCTTAAATTACCTTAGTCGAGTATTTTTAAGCACAATAAGACAACCAGGCTTTTGCCTGGTTGTCTTATTGTTTGTTAATCATCCAACTATCGCAGTGGAAAAAAGTCGCGCCAAACCACGAATTTAAACATTGCCTCATGCCTCGCGCCTCTTGCCGATATTTATCTTAGACTATTATCTGTTGTAGGCCGTTAAAACTCAGCTGTTTTGACGGTCCGCGGGAAGGAGATCACATCCCGAATATTTCCCATTCCGGTAAGATACATGATTACCCGCTCAAATCCCAATCCAAATCCGGCGTGCCTAGTCCCGCCGTATTTGCGCAAATCCAGGTACCACCAGTAATCCTCTTGAGGAAGATCCAATTCCTTCATCCTGCTTTCCAAAACTTCCAGCCGTTCTTCACGTTGGCTGCCGCCGATTATTT
>JBLNDC010000272.1:0-4378 GCA_050261255.1 Bacteroidota bacterium | reverse complement strand
ATAGTGTGCTTCACATAATCTTTCGAACATCTCTATGGAAATCGGGTTTTGGTCTTCGATATTGGACACAGCCTCTCCCCCTCTCTTAAGGTAAGGAATCGTAAAAATATTTTAACATTTTTTCCGAAAAGATGTAACCAAAATATACCCTCAGATACTCTATATGGTAGAAGTCCAAGAATCATACTTCTCCCGAAAGCGGGGTGATCAAAATGAAATGATATTAATAAAGGCCATTTGTTGTCCCTAATTACTTCATAATCAGAAATCTATTCGATGGTTCAAGCAAGGCCTTGAGCTATCGGACTCGGCAAATGCCGAGAGCTTATCATTTAAAAAGGGAGGAAATAAAAATGAAAAAACTCTTATCAATTTTTACTATAATTATTACATTAACTTTGCTATTTAGTTCAAATTTGTATGCTACTAACGCAACAAATGAAAATATCGAAAATACTATAACACAATATTTAAGTAATTCTTTAGAAGAGCAAAAAGAATTGAAAGTAATTGCCAATAATTATATTGTACCTAATAGTGACTTGTATAAATATGATAAATTAAAATCAAAGTTACTTGTAAAATGGTATAAAGGGATTGGTGTGAAGATTAGATCGTATAATATAAACCTAAAAATTAATTCTATTAAAGTAGAAGAAAATTTAATAAGGGTCGATTTGGATAGCACTATTAAATTTAGATATGACAATGTAGATTTTGATAGTGGATATACAGATAATCATATTATATACCTAACAACTGCTGGAGATAAATTATTAGTTGAAAAAGATATATTTGAAATGGATAAAAAAGCAGAAGAAGTTGAAAAAAATGAAATCCATAATTCGCTAAATCACGATGGATATAAAGAGTATATAAATAATAAGATAAAACTTCTTGAGGAAAGAGAATACACTTTTGAAAAAGATATTGAAAGATTTAAAAACCCCGTTAAAAAAGAAACCCCTTTACAAGCAACCAGCCTCGGAAATATAAGTTTGCTTAGTATCACATATGATTCATATGCTGCCGCTAGCTGGGCTTTAGATCATGTTTATGATCAAGAAGATTACCCTGGTGCTGATTGTACAAATTTTGTATCTAAAGCCTTAAATCACGGTGGCCTTCCAACTGACGGAACATGGTATCAAGGAAGCAACGCATGGATAAGAGTTATTGAATTAAGAGATTGGTTAGTTAATAAGGGTTATGCTAATCAATATAGTAGTTATTCATACGCTCAACTTGGTGACGTAATTCAATACAAATATGCTTCAAACGGTTTATTCTCGCATTCAGTAATAGTAACCGGAAAAGATAATTGGAGTTCATATCCTTATGTATCAGCACATACATCCGCACGATATAATGTTCTAGCCTCCATATATTATCCGGATAATCCTACATTTTCTGGCTATCGAGTATTAGATGTTCACGGGATTTAGCGGAAGCTATTGATTTAATACGATTCGGTTTTCCAGTGCTCCATTTTTAATAGGGGAGGTGCAGGTTACATCTCCCCTCATTGATGCTCAGCTCTTGGCTGATGCCATAAAATTTATAACCCGTGAGGCTTAAGCCCCTCGGTATCCTGAATTGCTACCTAGGGATCGATTCCTTCTAGAATTATTCAAAATAAAATAGCTCAGTTTTTTGGGGAATCAATGAGAAACGATTTTGACGAAAGAGAGTAATGACTATGAAGATTAATAGAAAATTCATATTTATTATTGGATTGCCTACAATGTTTTTTTTAACGTTTTCTTTAATGATTTTTATATCAACATACTCCCAACCTAGTCAAAGCCAAGTTAAATATGATAAAAAGACATTGGAAGAGGCTGAAAAGGTTATACGGGACGCATTTTTTTATCAAAATAATCATGATTTAACAAAGGTAAAGGATTTGTATTCTTCTAGATATAGTAACTCAACTTTTAGGTTAGATAATTTAATTAGTATTCAAATTTTAGAATTAAAATTATTAGAAAACGAGATTAACTACAGACTTTATCTTGATTATGGTCCCGGTCGTGTAAATAATATCGAAAGAAAGAATTTAATAATATATAAAGTTAGATATAATATGGAATTTAAAGACCAAACATTAGAACCCATTGATAGCGGAGAATATCAACGGGCTTATTCCTTGATTAGAGAAAATAATATTGGAAATTGGAAAATCGATGATATTGGAATAGATTATTATGATTAAACAGGACTTATGCACTTAATGGTAGTAAATGGTTAGCCGAATAACTTTTGCCCCAAAACATTCGAATTTCATCCGGCCAAAATGAGTAAAAAAGCCTTGCAAATCTACGCACAGTTGTATCAAACTTGATATGGACCTGCTGAATTCCTTTATGGGCTTTCAGTTGGATCTCGCAACGAGTGTGGAAAAGGCTGCTAACCATTTCGCCGTGGGTAAAGCATTCTCCATCACTCGTTTTTTCTTTGTTTTCATACCACCGCGCATAATTGAGTAATGTCTCAGCGGCGAAAAGCAGTTCTAAATGCGCATGATGATGAATTTCTGTTGTCGAGTGGCAATGACTTAACCCTAACTCTTGTTTAGCTGCCCGGTAAAAGACTTGTCGGGTAAAGGATTGGCGCGGTATTGGATTCCAACCCGTTTCCAACCCCTCCCCATAAGAACTGCTCGTGAAGTTTTCCCTCAAGCAGCTCACCCCGTAAACTTCATCATAAGGGTTATGGGACCTATCGAATGATGGACACTTTCATCGAAATGCCTCTGCGCTTTTAAGGGGATGGACTTTCCAGTCCCAGTAAAGCCCCAGCACGTTATAAAGGTATTCGTTACTCCATCTCCGCCATCCGATGCTACGCTTTTGTCTCCGTTTTCTTCTCGTCAGCAGGGTTCGGATTTTCATCTCCGTATAGTCACGCACTTCACTGAAGGCATGGCTGGAATTCCCGACCCGAAAGTAGTTCACCCATCCGGCTAGTGTGGCATTAACTTGTTTCACGATGTCCTTTGCCGTTTTCGCTCCTCCATTTTGAATCAGTTCGCGGATTCGCGCTTTGACCGTCATACGAGCTTTCTTTTTCGGTGTCATAAGAATGAAATAACCGGTTCTGCTTCGGTTCTGTACTCGCCTGAAATCAAACCCAAGAAAGGCAAACGATTCGCCCTTTAGAACGTTGACCATCCGAGTTTTCTCCAGATTAAGCTCAACTGCCAAGGACTCCAGTTGTTCCTTCAGTCTCTGCAGTGCCCGTTCTGCCCATCCGCGTTTGCTGGAATGTCCGCTTACCGTGATCACCATATCATCGGCAAACCGATGATAGTTCACCGCCTCATAGCCGCCTTCTGTCGTTTTGCGCCGTATGGCGTCAAAAGTCCAGTCAACTTCATTTAGGTAAATGTTAGAAGCAAGCGGAGAAAACGGGCCGCCCTGCGGAACACCGATTTTTCCTGCCGCTTTGATTACCTGTTTTACAAGGTGCATGACCTTCGGGTCTTGTACACGTTTTGCGATTTTCTCCAACAATATGTTATGCCGTAGCTTGGTGATGTGGACAAATAGTCCCCAAAACCGATGCGTAGGTTCAGCCTTCGCCTTTTGATAGATTCGACGCCTTAGTTCCTGCAAATTAATGGGTGTTTTTGTCATGGCACCCTTGCCTCCTTTGGTCGTACAAAATGTTTACAGGTTCGGACCCTTCCTTCCCCGCGCGTTTTGCTGCACGCGGATCTTCAGTACTACGATCTGTTCCGCCACCCTGACACCTGCCTATCCCACTTCCCGATCACGGTTATAGGGACGGCCTCCTCAGTGAGATTTCTTCACCGGGTGTCGAGGGCTTCTCCAGTTTCCACATCATCTTTCCCTCCATGTCGCCGCTGATACCCCGCCGGTGAGAACTGCCGTTTCAGACTCGTTTCGGTCAGTCCTTGCTGCTTTCGCACGTTATCGACCGTCTCAGCCACCGGATTTGCGTGTAACGAGGCTACGTCTGCGTTCACTATGCGTTACAACCTGGAGTTTTGCCCACGCTCCTAATGAGCGTGTTGTCAGAGGGCTTCACCGTCTCGCTTTCGTGCCACGGTGCCTCTCAGGCTACGGGAGGGGAGTCTTTTCTCCCGATCGGACTTTCACCGACTAGATTCTGTGTCCTTAGCTGGACACGCCGATGCGCCACCTCTTCAAATATACTTTTAACGCCTCATTAGGGAGATCAAAACGGTTGCTAATGATGAGGTAAGCACCCCGGTACTCGGCGGCTTGCTGTACCCCATCCTGGGCAAGAAGCGGGTCTTTGGTAATGTAACAAACAGTATAATAGATATCCGCATAGTGTGCTTCGCATAATCTTTCGAACATCTCTATGGAAATCGGGTTTTGGTCTTCGA
>JBLNDC010000271.1:0-7924 GCA_050261255.1 Bacteroidota bacterium | reverse complement strand
GCATTGTCGGCGATTTTCAGTTACGGCCTTGTTTGGGATCAAATACCTCAGCAAATGGCTAATTTTATTTTAGGAATATCATCCACTCCATGGGTAGTAATGTTGATTATCATTTTATTTTTACTCTTCGCCGGCACCTTCATGGATTCGACTGTTTTGATCTTGATGTTAACTTCAATTATGGTCCCAGTTGCTCAGCAATTAAATGTCGATTTGGTGCAATTCGGTATTATCATGGTGCTGACCTTAACAATGGGTTTGTTGTCCCCACCTGAAGGAGCGGTCTTATATATCATTTGTACTATTTTCGAATGTAAGATCTGGGATTTCGTCAAAGAAAGCTGGCTATTTATGCTATCCATTCTCTTGGTAGTAGTTTTAGTCATCTTTTGGCCGGATGTGGCTTTATGGCTACCCAACCTAATTTTTGGTAAAGGATAATTTTTGTCAATACTAAACCCGTAATCGGTTCCGTCGAAAGTCGAAAGTTAAAAGAGCTGCCTTAAACGGTTGGTGCTCTGGCTAACTAATAGACCTTCGGCTTTTAAATCTTAATAGTTGACATTATCGAATAATGAGGAGGGTCAAAATGAATTTTTCCAATAAAGTGGTACTCATAACCGGTTCGGGATCGGGGATTGGCCGGGCAACTGCGGTCTCGTTCGCCAAAAAAGGGGCGAAGGTAGTCGTCAACGACCTCATTCCTAAAAGAGGGGAAGAAACGCTGGATTTGGTGAAAAAGGCCGGCGTAGAAGGCATTTTTATACAAAGCGATATCTCAGTTGCCGCCGACGCTGAAAGAATGATTCAAGAAACTATTAAAGCTTTCGGGAAAATTGATATTTTGGTGAATAACGCCGGGATCATCGTGCCGGGCAGGGTTGACAACATTGCGGAGGAAGACATTGATAAAGTTTTAAAAATCAATGTCAAAGGGGTATTTTTAGTATCAAAATATGCGGTTTTGGAGATGAAAAAGGCTGGCGGAGGTGTCATTGTTAACATTGCTTCGGTGGCGGCCTTAAAAGGGATCGCCGACCGGAGCGCTTATTCCGCTTCGAAAGGGGCGGTTCTTGCGCTGACCAGGGCTATGGCCATCGATTATATCAAAGATAACATTAGAGTAAATTGTGTTTGTCCGGGTACCACCTATACACCGGCATTAGAGGAGAGGATGCAGGCGCTCCCGGACCCGGAAGCGGCGCGGGCGGCTTTTATTGCCAGGCAGCCGATGGGACGTTTGGGGAAAGATGAAGAAATAGCTCAAGCAATATTGTTCGCCGCTTGCGATGAAGCGTCGTACATGAATGGGAGTATTATCACAATCGACGGCGGAGCTTTATTATAGTTTTATCATATTGATGATTCGGTAGAATTCTCAATTATAACAGACACGCAACGAGAGCGTTTTAGCTCACGTTGCTTTTTTATACTGTGGCAAACTGATAGTTGAATTTTATAAATGGATCATTGATTTTATTACGATAAGGATCAAACGAAGCAATGTTGGAACGGATGAGGCATGCTCTAATCGTACACAAAAATTAGGTAAATTTGGATTAAATAGAATACTCCTTAAGAATAATCCGAAATTAACCGAAAAATAAAATGGAATGGCGTTTAATATGCTATTAAGGCTTGGGAATTATGAGAAGGAGCGAGTCAAAAGATGAAACCTCAGAAATTCACTAAAAATAGAAAACCGGTCAAGGATATGTCTAAGTCAAGACGGCTTAAGAATATAAAAATGAAATATAAACTATTGATAGTAATCTGGGTAGTTGGTCTGATTCCGATGATTGCGGTTGCGGGTATTGCGACTATTATCGGAGTAAGGACACTGGAAACAGGAACGAAGTCGAAATTAAGTGTTTATGCAGAGAATAAACATCAGATGGTGGTAGAATGGTTTAAAAACCAAAATACTTACATTAAAACCCTGGCTAGTTCGGAAGAGGTTATTAGCGCTCTTAAATCCTACCATACAGGCGGCCAGGAGTGGACCAAAAGAAGCGAAACCCTCGGGCAAATGTTAAACATCACCAAAGCCAAGAATAATTACGCCGACATATTTGTTGCCGATACCAACGGAAAGATTATTTTAAGCACTATCCCCGAGAATCAAGACAAGCAACTGGCTTCCGAGGACTTGCTCGTAATAATTGCCGGAGGCGCAGGGTTTGACAGAATGACCTACTTTGAGTCGGAAGATTGCTTGGGGGTATTGATGGGGACACCGGTAAGACAAGGAACTGATAAGTCCCAAGGGCTCGGGTTTTTCGGGATTTATTTGTCGATGGATCAGATTACCACCATGTTAAGCAATGGACTCGACAGTATTGGGAAGAGCGCCAATGCCTATTTAATCGACTCCGACCGCAAGTTATTGTCGATGCCGCGATTAGGCGATGGGTTTGAGGTTAATAATACGATTTTGGACAGTGATGGGGCTAAAAAAATAAGTGTTGCCTTATCAGCTATGCAAGTCGCTTTTAAAGAAACAATGGGCTATTATAATCCAATTACCAAAAAAAACGTCTTGGCCAGTTTATCGGTGCTGTGGATCTCTGGGAAAATGATAGGGGTTATTATCGAGATTGATCAGAACGAAGCGTATGGTCCCATTTTGGGAATGCTTCAAATGATTGCTGTTGTATTTTTAATATTCATTGTTTTACAGTTAATTTTAGGATCGAACTTTGCTAAAACCATCGCTTTGCCCCTGAATTCCATGGTTTCGAATATTAAATTAATTGCCGGGGGGGATCTGACCGTCCGGGTTAAGGAAGATGGTAAGGATGAAGTCGGAGAGATGGCTGCGTCCCTCAATCAAATGTTGGAAAATCTAGCTCAAATAGTTCACCAAATAAGCGACAGCGGCCACTCGGTCCGGAATTCATCCCAACAAATTGCCGCTGTTAGTCAGGATTTGTCCGAACGTACCCAGGAACAAGCGGCGACTTTGGAAGAGGTTGCGGCAACGATGGAAGAAGTGAGTTCGTCAGTTTCGCAAGCGGCGGGAAATTCGGAGCGGGCCGACAAAATTTCCAAGATGACCATGGAGGCTGTATTGAGCGGCGAGGACTCGATTATGGAAACCAGGGAGGCCATGAGGCAATTGCAACAAAGCAGCCAACAAATCGGGGAAATAATCCAGGTTGTGAACGATTTAGCATTTCAAACCAATCTATTGGCTTTGAATGCGGCTATTGAAGCGGCTCGGGCCGGTGAACAAGGACGAGGCTTCGCAGTGGTCGCGACCGAAGTTCGTAACTTAGCGCGACGTTCCGCTGAATCGGCTAAAGAGATTGAAACATTGATCAAAGAAAGCATTAGTAAAGTCGAGAACGGAACCGCCCAAGTCCAACAGTCGTCGCAAATGTTAAAACAGATTATTGATAATACCAAAGAGACTGCGGATGTTATAGCCGAAGTGGCTTTAGCCATGAAGGAACAAGCCTTATCCGCGCAACAAGTGCAAGTCTCAATCGAGCAGTTGAATCAGGTAACACAGCAAAATGCGGCAATAGTTGAGGAGATGTCCGCTTCGAGCCGTTTATTGAACATCGAAGCCGGGAACCTTAATAATATGGTAAATCAGTTTAAATTAAACGATCAACCTGAGGAGAGCGAAACGGCAGTTAATATCGAACCGGAGATGCTTCCGACTGACGAAGCGATAGTGATCGCCGGCGATGAATTCCACGGGGACGATTGGTCAAAGTTCTGATTACTTTTGGTGTTTCTTAATTCGTTTGATCGGCTTTGAAATATTTTTCGCGATACGCTATTTGCTGAGTAATGTTTAAAAAGTCGCGATAAGGCTTATGGTCTTGATCATATTTCCAAAATGTGATTAACCTGGGTTTAACTTCGATGATTACATTGTCTTTTAAATGAGAGTATAAACGGAACGCGCTTTGATGGTGCTTTCGATAGTTGTCAATAAAAAACGAATTTTCCAATGGATGGCCGATTGGTGTGGCGACTCCCTCCAGCTGCATATTCCCGATGGATAAGGCGACATTAGGATTAGCTTTGATTTGCCGATACTTAATGAAATCTTGATCGGTTTGAAAGTAGATTAAGAGCCCATCATTGATGATACTAATGGTCCTGGCAGTGACCCGGTTTTCGGAACAGGTCGCTAAGACCATTTTTTTGTTCACTGAAATGAAGCTAATGGCTTCTTTTTCTAATTGAGAATAATTCAGAACTTCCATTTCGATTACCAACCCTCTTAAAATATTAATCTAGTTCTTTGCGTGAAACACCGTATTTTTCTTTAGTCTCGACATTGCCTAAGGGCTCGACATGAACCGTTACATCATAGAGATTATCAATTGATTGGCGCAGCTTTTCCTCAACTTTAACGGCGATTTGATGTCCTTCGGCTACGGTTAAACGATCCGAAACTTCGATATCCATATCGACCAGGTATAAATTGGATAATTTACGGATCCTGGTCCGGTGCGGGTTCGACGCTCCATTCACTTGGGCGACTGTTTCGAAAATCTTGTTGTAAATAGAGGTGTCGCTAATACCCTCCATCAATTCGGTATTGGTTTCAATAAAGATCATGACTGCGGTGCGCATAATCCAAATACCGACGACCATAGCGATTATGTTGTCAATGACCGGAATGTTAAACCAGAATGTAAAAGCTAAGCCGATTAAGACACCAAGTGAAATGAAAATGTCACCAAGCATGTTTTGGGCATTGGCGGTCAGCATGGAACTAGAAGTTTTTTTCCCGATCCGATATTGGTAGAAAGCTAATCCCAGTTTTCCGATGATTGAAAATACGGTGACCATTATAGCTATGGGAGAGGGAATTTCAGTTATAGTCCTGTTGATAATTGCTGGGACAGAAGAAATAAATAATTGAGCGCCTACAAAGAAGATGATAAAAGCGATAACTACTGTAGCTAAAGGTTCGGCGCGATGGTGGCCGTAGGGGTGAGTTTGATCCGGCTTTTTGGCAATGATTCGAGTGGCAAAAAGAATCACTAAAAAGCTGAGGACGTCGGTGGTGCTATCGATGCCGTCCCCGATCACGGCTAAACTTCCGGATACCAACCCTAGTATTATTTTTGAAAGCGCCAGGATAAAGTTTCCGGTAATTCCGATCCAGGAGGCTAAATTAATCGTTTTTAAACGATGGTCCATGTTGTTCCTCGCAAAATTGTTATTTAGATCATATTTTTACCATTTGGTTTAAATCCTGTCAAGCCATTTAAAGATGAGTTGAATTTAAAATTTTAACTGAGTGAGTTTCATAATTTAATAACAGAGCCTAAGAAATTTTGAAATTATGATCCGTAAAGTACGGTTAATTTAGATTAAAATTTAATATAATAATCTTGCTTTATAGATAAAGTTAAGCTAAAATAAGGTAGAATAATTATTAAAGGCCTTCAGGATTCGGCGTAATTCCGAACCGGCGGTAAAGCCCGCGAGCCGTGAAAACGGCAGATTTGGTGAGATTCCAAAGCCGACAGTAGAGTCTGGATGGGAGAAGGGTTTTATTACTTTCGGTATAGTCCTGAAGGGCCGTTTTTGACGGCTCTTTTTCTATTTCAGACCACTAGCTTCGGGTCAACCGTTCCGCGTTTCTGGTTCTGGGTATAAACAAAGAGACCTTGAATAAAGTCTTTGAACCTTAAACACGGAACCCGGAACGGGACCTCCAATCGAGCAGAAAGCAGTGATATTTTTGAACCAAGATTTATTCTTCATGAAACGCGCTTTGGAATTGAGCAAAAAGGGGCAGTGCTTGACTTGCCCTAACCCGATGGTTGGAGCGGTGATCGTTAAAGATGGACGAATTATCGGCGAGGGCTGGCACCACGGACCCGGACTCCCCCATGCCGAGATAGAGGCCTTGAAGGATTGCCGTACAGAACCTAAGGGAGCGACCATGTATGTCACCTTAGAGCCTTGTAATCATTACGGTAGGACCCCGCCTTGCAGCGAGGCGATTATCAAAGCCGGGATTGGGGAAGTCGTATATGCGATCTCCGATCCGAATCCGGTAGCCGGTGGAGGAGCGGAACGTCTAGCAAAAGCGGGAATTAAAATCAGGGCAGGTTTATGCAGGAAAGAAGCTCTCGAACTTAACCGGAAATTTCTACATTTCTGTTTAACCGGTAGGCCTTGGGTGATCATGAAAGCGGCCATGAGTTTGGATGGGAAGATCGCTACCGCCGGTGGGGAATCCCAGTGGATTACCAGCGAGGGGTCACGGAAACTAGTCCATAAGCTCAGGGCGGAAGTGAATTCGGTTTTGGTTGGAAGCGGAACATTGCTGGCTGATGATCCGCAACTTACTAATAGAATGTTTAAGTCTTCAACCAGACAGCCGTTGAAGGTGTTGCTGGATAGTGAATTAAAAGTGACGCGAGGACATAGGATCATTGCTGAACGGCCTGAAAATTTGATAATATTTTGCACAGCCAAGGCCCCATTAAAAAAAGAAGCGGATCTCAGCACCCTGGGAGTTAGGATTATTCGTCAAGCGAACGATGGAAAAGTAAACTTGGCGGAAGCCATGGGGGCTTTGGGTAAATTAGGAGTACAATCGGTGTTGGTGGAGGGTGGGAGTTCGGTCTTTACTTCATTCTGGGAGTTAGGGTTGGTTAACGAGTATTATTTATTTTACGGGCCTTTCTTCATTGGGGGTAAAGCATCCCCTGGGGTATTGGGAGGAAATGGTTTAATTTCCTTGACAAAGGCGGAACCGTTGACGATAGAATTCGTTAAAAAAATTGGCTCCGATATTCTGGTCCACGGTTATAAGGAGGAACTTCAAAGTTGTTTACCGGTTTGATTCGGGACATCGGTAAGGTCCTGGAAGGAAAAAACACTCAGTCCAGCGCTTTATTGAAAATTGAGACCGCTTTGATTAAGGAACTAAATTTGGGAGACAGCATCGCGGTTAACGGGGTTTGTCTTACCGCCGCGCGGCTGGGTAGTACTTGGTTCTCCGCCGATGTGATGCCGGAGACTTGGAAAGCCACCAATTTATCGGGTTTAAGACCGGGGGACCGGGTCAACTTGGAACCGGCGCTGGCTGCCGGGGAAAGGTTCGGCGGTCATCTGGTCAGCGGACATGTTGATGGGGTCGGCCGGATTAGGAATATTAGTAAAGAAGCTAATGCCGTTATCTTTCAGATTGCGGTACCGCAAGAATTAACGAAATTTATCGCTCATAAAGGATCGGTTGCAGTTAATGGTGTGAGCTTGACAATTCAACGGATTACCGGCGCGGTAATGATGATTACATTAATTCCCCACACGGTAAAGGAGACTAACCTTCAGTACTTGAAGAGCGGGGATGCGGTCAACATTGAAGTCGACATGATGGCCAGGCAATTGTGGAAATTGGTTGGGAACACGACCGAAGGGATTTCTGAGGAATTTCTTGAAAGACATGGTTATAAATGATGGATCTACTTTTTAACTGAGGATTTTTCTAATTTAGGAGAGGTGACTTATGAATACAGTCAAAGAAGCCATTGATGATATCCGGGCCGGGAAGATGGTGATCGTCGTCGACGATGAGGACCGGGAAAATGAGGGTGATCTCATTATGGCGGCTGAAATGGCGACTCCGGAAGCGGTCAATTTTATCGTCAAAAACGCCCGCGGCTTGTTATGCGTTGCGATTACTCGGAAGCGGGCCGAAGAATTGGAATTGCCGTTGATGGTCGCCAATAATACCGAATATATGAAAACGGCATTTACCGTATCGGTAGATCATAAGAGCGTGACCACGGGGATTTCTGCCTTGGAAAGGGCTGTTACCATTAAGGCTTTATCCAGTCCGGAATCTAAGACGGAAGATTTTTTAAGGCCGGGGCATATTTTCCCGTTAATCGCCCGGGACGGCGGGGTTATGGTTAGGGCCGGACATACCGAGGCC
>JBLNDC010000270.1:0-3387 GCA_050261255.1 Bacteroidota bacterium | reverse complement strand
TATATTATCAGTTTATCAAGCATGCTTTCGGTTTTAGGTATTGTAATAATTGTGGCGAGACTATTTATTTAAAAACATATTTCGATATTTTACCGGATACTAAAGAGAAATGTACAGCTTTCAAAGAGTTTATCTTGCGTTTGCAAAATACCGAATCGTTTAAAGAAGCCAATATTAAGATTCGTATGGATGATATTGTTGAGGTTGTTTCGCATGACCATGTGATTCTCCAATGCATGGATATTATTTTGGGATCAATGTTTTTCCGTCTCAATGATTTATATTTAGAGAAGCCTGAAGGAAGCTGGCGACGGGGGAAAAGAACTATAGCCAAGGAAAAACTGTATAAATACATTTATCTTCACATTAGGGAAATATATCCCGGGTTTAATATCGGAGTATCAACGGGTACGGCCGGCCGATTGGAGAATCGTTGGTTTCATCCTTACAGACATTGGTTATTTGAACCTAAGGAGCATGAAATGGACTATTCGCTCACGAAGAAGAGTAAAATCCAAAACTAAAGCCCCACCGCTCCTACATCAGTACCCTACGTAGGAACGTAAGGCTTCGGAAACGGCAGAGCTTAAAGTTTCTTAATTTATAATATTATATTTTTAATAGGCCGTCAATAGGGTTTCCTTTAAATTGTTTTTTATACCACTAAAAAGGATTATTGACCATTTTTTGGGATGTTAGAGGAACATCCTCATCCCAATTTTACTATCTTCGAGTGTCTGCAGTTCCGGCGGCGTTTTTTTGATCTTTTCGTTTTGCCGGGTAAGCTATTTTCCAGTGCCATGGTTTTTCACGGTTTGGGTCGCCGGGCCGGCCCGTGGATGAGCCGCTGGTACCGGTTGCAGAGGATGTCGAATCTATCCGCGGCGGCCAGGACCACGGCGTCGGTACAGCCCCGGGTTTCCCAGGCGGTATTGAGATCCCGCCGGGCGGCGGCGATCTGCGCCTCCAGAGCGGCGATTTTAAGCTTGGTCCGGTTTTTGTTTTGAGTCATTATACTTCAAACTTTGCGGCGCGAGCCGTATTATGGTATAATATTCCTGACAATTTTAGGGACGGAACACGCCCGGTAGGACAAAACGGCTGACGCCAAGGTTGGCTGCCCGCGGTCGGCGGTTTTGTGATTTGGCGCGTTTCCGTCCGGCAATCAAATAACACGCAAAACAGGATCTGTTTGTGGTGTTATTGATTGTTTGATTTTATTTTTTATTTTCAAACATATTATATCGGAATTCCGAACCAAAATCAAGGGAGATTTTTGAAAATTTGGAACCCAAAATGGAATCTGTTGGAGAACGATTAAGAGCGCTTCGTAATGCAAGAAACCTTACTATTCCAGAGGTAGCTAGGCTTACCGGGATTGGGAAGGGTAATTTGAGTGATCTTGAAAACAATAAAAATAATCCCGGTAAAATCAATTTGGTTCGATTATCCGAATTTTATGGTGTATCTGCAGATTGGATTTTATTTGGAGACCAAGGTGATGAAAAATGCGAAAAGATAAATGTTAAGTGTGTCAAATTAACTGTCCCCAATTTGGAACTTGCGGCGCTATTTTCTCAGATCATTGAAATTTGGGAGAACGGCGATGAAGAAATGAAGGTTTGGGTGAAGAAGCAGCTGGAGTTAGGGTTTGCTCAGGCGGCTAGGGAGTTAAATAAGAAGAAAGTTAGGAAGAGAAATGGGAAAGGCTTTTAGGGATGCGAAGTGATAATAAGTCCTCTACTTTAGTGAAGTGGAGGATTTGTTTATTTATATTTTTAATGATGGAAGTTATGGTTTCCATTTTAATTATGATAGAACAGGTCGGATCGTTTTTCAGGGGGATAGAGCTTGATAATAGTTAAAGGGTATTGATGGGAAGTAGAGAATTATTTTAGATTAGATTGTACAATAGCTAGAACTAAATAAAACAATTTGGTTGTTATAGCAATAAAGATAAAATGTGCAAGTGTAAATTAAATTTCAATGGACTTAGTATTCAATTAAGAACATAGGTTTGGTATAATTAATAAATAATTTAAGCCGGGAAAGGAGTGGTTTAAAATTGAAAAATTCAATTACTATGGAGCAGCTCCTTATTCATCTCGACTTTTTTAATGATCCGAAATTAAAGACAACCGCGGATCTTAAAAGCATAAAGTACTCACGTCGGATTGTAGAAATTTTGGAACAGCAAATTCAACCCGACTACTTTTATGATTTTAATGGAAAACCGATTGTAATTTTTAAGGCGTTTGATTTTAATAATTCCGACCAAATAGATGAATTTATCAGGAAGATAAGAAACTTTAACGAATCACCGGTTGTTTTTATTGTTTTGCCTAATGAGATAAAGATATATAATGGCTATTTGTTTGATAGATCAAGGAAAAACATAATAAAGGAGAAGATTACTTCTTTAAATGATAGTATTTTCGATAATTTGAAAAAGTTAGATATCATAAGCGGCGGTATTTTTGAACCTCAAAATCCAATTTCTAAATATTACCATAATTGTAAACGGGTTGATGAACAACTTTTACAAAACTTGGAGGTTGCCCGAGGATTATTAATAGAAAGCGGTCTTGAAGAAGTATATGCCAATAATTTACTGGGCAGATGTTTATTCGTTCAATATTTAATTGACCGCAAAGCTTTAAGTAATATTCCTAATCGCGAGGCTTTTTTAGCAATCGTAACAAATAAACCTAGTTTATATCAATTATTTGATTATCTAAAACAAAAGTTTAATGGGGACATGTTCCCGGTAACTCCGGAAGAGTATTCGGAAGTAACACCGAAACATTTACGCATTTTAGACAGATTATTCTCCAGTGAAGAATTAAGTACCGGACAACTCTCTCTTTTTGACATGTATGATTTTTCGATCATCCCCGTGGAACTTATTAGCAATATTTATGAAAGATTTTTATCAAGAAAATCAAAACAAGAAAATAAAGCTTTCTATACCCCGTTATTCTTAGTTGATTATATCCTCTGTCAAACACTTGATGAAATATTAGAACATAAAAATAGCCTGGATATAAAAATAATGGACCCTTCTTGTGGTTCGGGAGTTTTTTTGGTTGAGTCTTTTCGTCGATTATATTCCGCTTGGTATGACAAGAATCCAAACGCTTCTAAAGAAACATGTGCTGAAATTTTAAAATCGATTCTTCAAAATTGTATTTACGGAGTTGATATCACGGAAGCCTCAATTGATGTGGCAATTTTTTCTTTATACATAGCTACTTTAGATTATTTGGAACCCAAAGACATCGAATCGAACGGTTTTATATTTCCGGTAATGAAAAATCGGACCCTTTATGTAAGTGATATTTTCGACGAAAACAACGAATTTAACTATATTTTTAAAAATATTCGCTT
>JBLNDC010000269.1:0-2851 GCA_050261255.1 Bacteroidota bacterium | reverse complement strand
ACATGATCTATTTTGATCAACACTATAATCAAGGTGTTACAGATAGTTGTTCATGGCTTAATGAAGCTTTGTCCCAGGCTGCCGAGTATTATAATAACTATCTTGATAATCATCTGGCATGGATTCAGGCTTTTCTTGCCAAAGATTGGTACTATTTATCACTTACTCATTGGACGAGTAATAATTACGGTTATAGCGCCATATTTATCCGGTATTTGATCGATCAGTACGGCGATACGGCGATTTTAAAAATAGCCCAAAGTAACAAAGTAGGTATAGCCGCAGTTGAAGATGCTACGGGGCAAGATTTTAACACTATCTTTATCAACTTCAGCCGGGCGCTTCTCTTATCGGGTACCGACACGACCAGTCCGCTTTATAATTTTAAAACCCTTAATTTAAGGAGTCTTCAACCATATGGACGCGGTGGTCTTTATGTTCCTTTTACAGGTACGGCAGGAGATACATGGACTGTTGACGTATATCCATACAATTTAACGGTAATTAACTTTACTGGGGCCTTTGGAACGATGAATCTATCAGCCGGGAATGGTATGGCTATCGGTTATTAAGCAGAGAATAGTTGCTTCTGCGTCGTGGTAAACTGTCCGAGGAGGGGGTTATGTATCCCCTCTCTTCGGTACTTCTTTTTATAAGGAGGGAATAAATATGCATAAGGAATTCTATTACACAATGTTAGCCGGAGTGTTATTTTTTATTTTTGTTTTCGGTGGATTAACTTTTGGGGCAAAACAGGCGGAAAATCGAGTCTTTTTAAGTGGAAGAATTTCCTGGAGATCTCCTTATATGGAGAATGACATGAAAATTATCCCTGGTTGGGTAAGGGTGAATTCTGGAAAATTGGAATTCCGTTGGACTATCAATCAGGATGGGATTGCCAGGTTGGAGGCAATAAAAAATACCAATGCCGGGAAAAAGTTTGCAATTGATAAACAAATATTCTTGTTGGTACGGGATGACGGGAAAACTCTTTTATTTCAGAAACAGTCTCCACTGGTCAATGTTAATGAACCGAGTACAATGCTTCTTATCGTAGCAGTATCAACAAAAGATCTGTTTTCGGTGTTACCCAAAACAAAAATATCGCCGATGTCAGTTATAAAACAACAGACTCAGCCGATCACGTGGGGTAAAGAGTTTGTAAAAAAAGACATTCGATATTTACCCGGTTCATTGAAGGCCTCTTTCGGAACATTGAATATCTATTGGAAAAAAGAAGTAAATCGTAATCCTGAGCTAATTACAATGAAATCCCCCGGAGCCGGCGAGTTACCCCCTAACGAATCCAGTTTATATCTATGGGTAGATGAACTAACCGGTAACACTGTTATAATGCAAGAAAGACAACCACAATTAAATAAGGAATTCGCCCCGTATTTATTGCCTCTAGCCGTGGTTAATACAGATGATTTAATGGCTAGATTAAAGCAAACGAATTTTTTATTAGAAAATAGCTCTGTCAATGGAAAACAAACGAAGAGTCTTACCAAAGATCACGAGAGATAATTCAGAACCAATATGATGAGTTAAGAAATCCCCAAAAAATCTCTTTCCAATCCTTCTTTCCTGTGTTATACTATTTAGCGGTGTATTCGCGCATACGCGCCACCACACACGCCCGCGGATTTGGCCGGGGGTCCCCGAAATTGAGGCCCGTGCCGGAGTCGAGGCGGGCGGCGGTAAAAAAACCAAGAAAGGGGGTGGCTAATGTGGCTGTGATTTCCATGAAGCAATTGCTGGAAGCCGGCGTACATTTTGGTCACCAAACAAGACGTTGGAATCCGAAGATGAAACCGTACATCTTCACCGAACGGAACGGGATCTATATCATCGATCTCCAAAAGACGGTAAAGAAGGTTGAGGAGGCATACAACTTCGTCCGTTCGGTTGTTGAAAACGGCGAGTCGATCCTCTTTGTCGGAACCAAGAAACAGGCTCAGGACGCCATTAAGGAAGAGGCCGAACGTTCGGGGCAGTTTTTCGTATCCCAGCGTTGGCTGGGCGGCACTCTGACCAATTTCAAGACCATCCGTTCCCGGATCGACCGGCTCCGCAAGATCGAGCAAATGGAGCAGGACGGATCCTTTGATGCCCTTCCCAAAAAGGAAGTGCTGGAACTTCAGAAAGAACGGCTACGCCTGGAGAAATTTCTGGGCGGCATCCGGAACATGCACAAACTGCCGGGGGCGGTCTTCATCGTCGACCCGCGCAAAGAGCGGATTGCGGTAGCCGAGGCCCGCAAGCTCGAGATTCCAATCATCGGAATCGTCGACACCAACTGCGATCCTGACGAAATCGATTATATTATCCCCGGTAACGACGACGCCATCCGGGCCGTTAAATTACTGGCAGGGAAGATCGCCGACGCGGTACTCGAGGCGAAACAGGGCGAGCAGACAAACGAAGCTCCAGCCACCACTACCGAGACCGTTGAGCAGGAACCTTCCCAGCCCGAGCTGGCGCAGGAAAGCTGATTGAAAAGGGGTGGCCGGGGCAACCGGAAACACCCCTTTTTTATGATCTCATCCGGACATCTCAAAAAAGTGAAAACAATTTCCCAAATATCATAAACTATAGATATGCCCCGCCCGTTACTGGAGAATGAACCGACCAACGAATCGGATACTTGAATAAAGAAAATCATAGGAGGTATTACATATGGCTGAGATATCTGCCGCTGTAGTCAAAGAGTTGCGGGAAAGAACCGGCGCAGGAATGATGGATTGCAAACGGGCCTTGGCCGAGACCAATGGAGACATGGATAAGGCCATCGAGTATTTACGGGAAAAAGGGTTGGCCGCCGCTGCCAAAAAGGCGGGACGGATTGCGG
>JBLNDC010000268.1:0-11139 GCA_050261255.1 Bacteroidota bacterium | reverse complement strand
GGAAACTCCGTTACCAGATAATTTGTCCTTGGAAAAGTGCGAATGGCATACTTCTTTTCAAGTTCCGGGAGTTTGGCCAGATCTTTTTCTTCAAGAATACAACCGGCTTCAGAACGAAGTTTATCTGCCGCAACTTTCTGCGGGTTATCATAATAAATCCCAAAACCCTTATAAGTTACAATCCGATCTTCGTTAAGCAAAGAATAATAAATTTTATCCATTATTGCACCGCTTTGCTTATAGTCGCCCACAATTTTTTCATAGATCAACGTCTCGCCGCCGGAGGTGATTATTGATATGCCGGGTTTGATAAATCCCCCGTAATATCCGTAAAATGCAACTCCGGCGAGGACTGAAATTCCTAAGAGGATTACAATAAATTTGATCATTATTGAAACGCTCCTTTTGAAAGAAAGATAGGATTTTTTCCTGGCGACGTTTGGGATGCACTTTGAAAGCAAGCTGTAGATCGGATATTTAATCACCAAGTTTCGCTTTGAAAATAGCTTATCATAAATATTAAAAAAATCCTGTCTTTCCCTGCTATGGATAGACAGGTTATTCAAATAATTCTCCGATTTAAGTTACTTGAAATTTGGAAAACGGAAGGGAAAATAGAATTTCAATTGAATATCATTTCGAGTATTAATGAAGTATTGAATTTCGTATTAGTAAAATAGCTTTTGTTATAACGCCATATCGCAAGCTGATGAGGTTTTGGGGGGTTAGGCCGCTTTGGAATGGTTGCAAAGAATGACGAATGCGGTGGACTACATGGAGGAGCATTTGGAAGAACCTATAGAGGTAGCGAGGATTGCTGAAGTCGCCTATTCTTCCAGTTTCCATTTCCAGCGGATGTTTCATATCCTTACCGGCAACACGGTAGTGGAATATATCCGCAAGCGAAGGTTAACGTTAGCGGCGCGGGAATTGGCGGAAAAGAAAGCCAAGGTGATCGATATCGCCTTGAAATATGGTTATGAGACACCGGAAGCGTTCACTAAAGCGTTTAAACGGTTGCACGGGATTAGTCCGGCGGAAGCCCGCCGACCGGGTATCAGCCTTAAAGCGTTCCCCCGAATCTCCTTGGAATTCGCGCTGAAGGGAAATCAGAACCTGGATTACAAAATAGTAGAGCGGGAAACATTTCGGGTGGTAGGAAAAGCCTTAAGAGTAAGCACCAAGGATGGGGAGAATTTTAAAAGGATCCCTCGTTTCTGGGAGGAGTGTAATCAAGATGGAACTTGCGAAAAACTCTGTTTTGATTTTAGCGCTCAAGAAATCCTTGGTATCTGCGCTGATATTGAACATGAGAAAGAGCAGTTAACATATTTGATCGCCGTAAAAGGGGGAGAAACATACACCGGTAAAGAATATGTCGTAAAAATAATTCCCGCTTCCTCTTGGGCAGTCTTCATTTCCGTCGGCCCAATACCGGGCGCGATTCAAAAAGTATGGAAAAGCATCTTTCAGGAATGGTTTCCGGCGACAGGGTACGAACATGCCTGCGCGCCCGAATTGGAAGTCTATCCTCCGGGAAATACGGGCGCCGCTGATTACCGATGTGAGGTTTGGATACCGGTTATCAAAAAATAATTTAAGTGCGGTAAAAGAATTTTACATTAACTTAATTAGCGGGAATCACAATTCGTCAATCCCACCCCCAAGGGATTTTCACCTGTTGAGTAACATGCAACCCAGAACCATAATGAGCAGGAATTGGAAGACATATGGCGAAGATAAAAAAGTTTCACATATAAATTGAAAGAAATATTTATTATGATTTTTCATCTTTAAACAATAGATGGAAAAGGGTATAATCAGGTTTTTATTTTAATTTGAATCGATGCCGCAATATCCTTATAATTATCGGGTGCTAATTGCGACAGATATCTTATATTAAAAGGTGCGATTGTCTTAATGTTTATTAAAGCTTTATACCAGCAAAAAAAGCCGGTCCTGTCCTTCGAGATCTTTCCACCCAAGCCGGAGTATTCTTTGGAAACGGTCTTTCAAACCATTGGGGAGATTAAGGACCTAAAACCTGATTTTATTAGTGTTACTTACGGGGCGGGAGGATCGAACCGGAGCCGGACCATTGAGATCGCCTCCCGGATTAAAAAAACATATAGGATTGAGACTTTGGCCCATTTGACCTGTGTCGGACATTCTCCGGCGGAACTGGATCAGATAATCACCCAAATGCAAGCCGAGGGAATCGAGAATATTCTGGCTCTACGAGGCGATCCGCCACGGGACCGTCCTGAGATCTCCTTCCGGCCGGAGAACTATCATTATGCGGTAGAATTAGTAAAACACCTGCGCCGTTATAGCGGTTTCTCCATAGGTGCAGCCGCGTATGCGGAAGGCCATATCGAGAGTAGGCGCTGGCAGGATGACTGGGACTACCTTCGCGCTAAAGTCGAGGCCGGGGTGGATTTCTTATTGACACAGCTTTACTTCGATAACCGAGTATTTTACAATTTTAAAGAAAATCTGTTGCGAATGGGGATCACTGTGCCGGTTTCGTCAGGGATTATGCCGGTGCTGAACCCGAATCAGATTAGAAGAATGATTTACCTTTCCGGAGCCTCAATACCCGCAAAACTGCTACAACTTTTAGACAAATACAGCAATCAACCGGAGGAGTTTGAAAAGGCCGGAATCGATTATGCTATTAATCAAGTAAATGATTTGATTGAAAACGGAGTTGAGGGGATACACCTTTACACCATGAACCGGGCGGAACAGACGCGGATTATTGTCAAAAATCTTAAAATGGTGGGAAGATAAAGATGAAAAACAGTGATACTAATAAGGATTTGAAAAGGATGGTCGGGATCGCCGCCGCCGGATTAATCGAAAACGGAATGGTCTGCGGGATCGGGACCGGTTCAACGGTGGCCTTCCTGATTGAGGAGTTGGGCCGGAGGACTAAGGAGGAAAAATTAGAGATAACTGGAGTCCCAACTTCCTTTCAGTCAAAAATTCTTTGTCAAGCCTATGGGATTAAAGTTAAAGACCCACAGGACTGTACCGAACTAGACTTGGCCATTGACGGGGCGGATGAAGTTGATCCGGAGCTGAATGCCATCAAAGGCGGTGGGGCGGCCCATACCCGGGAAAAAATTGTAGCGGCAATGGCAAAGCGGTTTGTGATCATTGTTGATGATTCTAAACTAGTCCCATGTTTAGGGACGGCTTTTCCGGTGCCGGTGGAAATAATCCCGTCCGCTCTTAGTTTTGTGACGGCTAGAATAAAAGAGTGGGGCGGAGAGAGCAAATTACGGATGGGCGCTAAAAAAGACGGACCGGTGGTCACTGATAACGGCCAATTTGTACTCGATATTAAATTTGAGACAGGGACCGATTTACGGAAGATCGACGCCCAACTTCACCAACTACCGGGAGTAGTTGAAACAGGACTCTTTTATGACCTGGCGAAACAAGTCTTGGTTGGTTCTGGAAAAGAAATGACGGTGAAGACGTTATCAAGGAGCCAGTAGTTTGGGAGCGGGGGAAAGCGGCAACCAGGAGTGAGGAGCCAGGAGTCAGTAGCCTAAGGCGGTTCTTTGGAGTTAATAAAGTACGGAAACAAATAGAACCAGAAGTCGGCATCCTAATTTGGGAAAGTTTTTAGCCTTAGAGCGTAGCTTCCAGTTCCTGACTTCTGTGTCCTATTTTCTATATACCCCAATTTTGGCTTTGGATATGAAGAACGAGGTGTAACTATGGCAGAGTTGACTGATGGAAAGGTACTTCCGGTAATTTTGGAAGAGGAGATGAAAAAATCTTTTCTGGATTACGCTATGAGCGTAATTTTAGACCGGGCGTTACCGGATGTTCGCGACGGCTTAAAACCGGTGCACCGCCGGATCTTATACGGAATGTATGAATCGGGAACGACTCCGGACAAGCCTTACCGGAAATCCGCCCGTATCGTCGGCGATGTGATGGGGCGTTATCACCCCCACGGCGATGCGGCGATTTACGATACCATGGTCCGGATGGCCCAGGACTTTTCTTTTCGCCATATGTTGGTTGATGGGCACGGTAATTTCGGTTCGGTTGACGGCGATCCCCCGGCGGCGATGCGATATACAGAGGTCCGGATGGCTAAATTGGCTATGGAAATGCTGGCCGATATCGATAAAAAGACCGTCGATTTTAAACCTAATTTCGATGAAAGCTTGGAAGAACCGATGGTCCTTCCCTCCCGTTTCCCCAATTTGTTGGTAAACGGTTCTTCAGGGATAGCGGTAGGTATGGCAACAAATATCCCGCCGCATAATTTAGGCGAAGTTATTGATGGAGCAGTGTTGCTCATCGATAACCCGGAAGCGGAAGATAAAGAACTGCTTAAAATAGTAAAAGGTCCCGATTTTCCCACCGGAGGTATCATCCTAGGGCGGGACGGGATTAAAAGCGCTTATTTAAAAGGCAAAGGTTCGGTCAGGATTCGCGCCAAGGCAAAGATCGAGGAGATGAACGGAAATAAACACCGGATCCTTGTTAACGAATTACCCTACCAAGTCAATAAAGCGCGTTTAGTTGAACAAATAGCGGAGTTAGTCAGAGATAAGACGATTGACGGCATTACCGACCTACGGGACGAATCCGACCGGAACGGGATGCGGATCGTAATCGAACTGCGCCGGGACGCCAACCCCAATATCATCTTGAACCAACTTTTTAAACACACCACCATGCAACAGAGCTTCGGTGTAAACATGATGGTTCTGGTGAACAATTCACCTCGGGTTTTAACCCTTCGGGAAGTTTTACATTATTACCTCGAACATCAAAGAGATGTGGTTACCCGAAGGACCCAGTTCGATCTGGCCAAGGCCGAGGAACGGGCTCATATCCTAGAAGGCCTAAGGATAGCCCTCGACCATATCGATGAAGTAATTAACTTGATCCGTTCTTCCCGGACGGTGGAAATTGCCCGAGAAGGATTGATGGCCAAATTCGGACTCTCCGAAAAGCAAGCCCAGGCAATATTGGATATGAGGCTCCAACGTTTGACCGGCTTGGAACGGGATAAGATCGAGTCCGAATATGCCGAGCTTTTGAAGTTAATCGCTTATTACCGCGATTTACTGGCGGATGTGCACCAAATCATGCTGGTGATCAAGAAAGAGCTGTTGGCAATCAAGGAGAAGTACGCTGACCCGAGGCGGACTGAGATTACCGCCAGCGAAGGCGAAGAATTCGCAGTGGAAGACTTAATCGCCGATGAAGATATCGTGGTGACCATCACCCATTTCGGCTATATTAAAAGGCTTCCGGTAACGACTTACCGGAGTCAACGCCGGGGCGGGCGGGGTATTACCGCAATCTCCACCAAAGAAGAGGATTTCGTGGAGCACTTATTCATCACATCGACCCATCAAACGATCCTATTTTTCACCAATCAAGGGCGGGTCTACCGTTTGAAGGGGCATGAGATCCCGGAAGCCGGACGGCAGGCTCGAGGAACGGCTATTATCAATCTGATTCAGGTAGAGCCGGGCGAACGGATCAATGCGGTGATACCGATCAAAGATTTTGATAACGATAGTTTTCTCCTGATGTGCACCAAAAAAGGGATTGTCAAAAAGACCGCTTTAGCTGAATTTCAAACCAACCGTAAAGGCGGCTTGATCGGGATCAACCTGGATGAGCATGATGAATTGATTGAAGTTAAACTTACCGATGGCGGCCAGGAAGTAATCATCGTGACCGAACACGGTCAATCAATCCGTTTCCCGGAAACCGACGCCCGTCCTTTAGGCCGGGCGGCCAGGGGGATAAAAGGGATCACCTTAGCGCCAGAAGATTCAGTAGTGGGGATGGATATTTCCCGGGATCGGGCTGACCTATTAGTGATAACCTCCGCCGGGATCGGTAAACGGACCCCCCTATCGGAGTACCGGGTCCAATCCCGGGGCGGGAAAGGGATTAAAACTATGAAACTCACTCCCAAACATGGGTTAATTGTGGGAATCAAGGTGGTATCGGAAAGCGACGAGTTAATGGTTATTACCGCTGAAGGGGTTATTATCCGTACTAAGGTCCAGGATATTTCAGAGACCGGCAGGGACACTCAAGGGGTCAAGATTATGAAGCCCGATGACAACGACCGAATTGTCGCATTGGCTAGGGTTATCGGTGAGGATAAGGATGAAGATTAAAGACTTATCGTGACATAAATACTAATATTAAATTTTGTTTACGGAAATTCAGGCTATTGCAGAGGAAAAATAGTTGCGGTAAAATATATAAATTAAAATAAGTTTTGATTATGCTTTTCCATCCTTAAACCATGGATGGAAAAGAGCAGAGAAGGTATTTATTTTAATTTATGAATCAAGGTAAATATGTCGCAATAATCTGAGGCGGCAAAAACTTTATTGCGACATCTATAATTGAAAAAGAAACGGACCGGAGGGCATACGATGGAAACAGGAACCGTTAAAGTTAAACGAGGTCTCGCCGAGATGCTTAAAGGCGGGGTTATTATGGATGTGACCACCCCTGAACAGGCCAAAATCGCTGAAGAGGCAGGTGCAGTGGCGGTAATGGCATTGGAACGGGTACCGGCAGATATTCGGGCTGAGGGCGGTGTAGCGCGGATGTCCGACCCGGAAATCATCATTAAAATCATGGATGCGGTAACCATTCCGGTTATGGCGAAGGCTAGGATCGGACATTTTGTCGAGGCTCAAATCTTAGAAGCTTTGGAAATTGACTATATCGATGAGAGCGAAGTTTTGACTCCTGCCGATGAGGCTTATCATATCAATAAACATCTTTTCAAAGTTCCTTTTGTGTGCGGCGCCCGTAACCTGGGAGAGGCTTTACGCCGCATCGGGGAAGGTGCGGCTATGATCCGGACCAAGGGCGAGGCTGGGACCGGTGATGTGGTGGAAGCGGTCCGGCATATCAGGGCAGTCAACGAAGATATCCGGAGGGTAGTTAACGCTTCGGATGAAGAATTGATGACCGTCGCCAAAGAAATGGGGGCCCCTTATGAATTGGTGTTGGAGGTCAAGGGCTTAGGCAGGTTGCCGGTGGTCAACTTCGCCGCCGGAGGAATCGCTACTCCGGCCGATGCTTCGCTAATGATGCAATTGGGCTGCGACGGTATTTTTGTGGGTTCCGGAATCTTCAAGTCGGATAATCCGGCGAAAAGGGCCAAGGCAATCGTAGAAGCCACCGCCCATTACCAAGACGCAAAATTATTGGCTGAAGTATCAAGGGGTATCGGTACCGCTATGCGCGGTATTAGCGTCGGCGGGATGAAACCGGAGGAGAAGATCGCCGGGCGGGGTTGGTAAATTCAATTAATAATTTAAGGAATTGCATAATTCATGATTTTTGATTAAGGTAATTATGCAATTCCCTCAATTGACAATTATTAATTATTTTCTGATTAAAAATTTACGGACGAAGTCTTGTAGGGGCGAATGGCATTCGCCCTTGACTCATATAAGAAGGTGTATCATCATGAAGATCGGTGTTTTAGCCCTGCAGGGGGCGGTTCGGGAACATTGTAATTCCTTGAAAGATTGCGGTGTTGAGCCGGTTGAGGTCAAATATAAGGAACAGTTAAGCGAAATTGCGGGCTTAATCATTCCCGGCGGGGAGAGTACCACCGTCGGGAAATTATTGGTCAGGCATGAAATGCTGGGTTTGCTGATGGAAATGGGGCGGCAAGGCTTCCCGATCTTCGGCACTTGCACGGGTTTGATTTTGTTAGCGAAAGATATTATTGGTAGCGATCAACCCCGGTTAGGGTTAATGGATATTACAGTTGAACGGAATGCCTTCGGCAGGCAAATCGCTAGTTTCGAAGCTGACTTGAATATCCGTGAAATTGGCCTTTCTCCCTTTCGGGCAGTTTTCATCAGAGCTCCCTATATTACCAAAGTTGGAGAGGGCGTCAGGGTCCTGGCTCAAATGGATGGAAAGATTCTTCTAGCCCAACAAGGCCCTTTGTTAGCTGCCGCTTTTCATCCGGAACTCACTACCGACCTGCGAATCCATAAATATTTTCTCGGTTTCTGTCACAAAAACCGCTAGTATAGGATTTAAAAGAAAGGGTTTAAGGTTAAAAGTTATTCTCACTATGAACTTAATATTTTATTAACTTGATTCGATAATATAACCTATGTTTATTTAAAATATTTACAAAATTTACTTGACGATTTTTGTAAATTAAGATAAAATTTTAATAGATTGTTTCATAATGAAAAAAAGTTTGGAGTACCGATTAATGCGAAAACGTAAACGAGTGTTAAGCAGCACACATCTGATCAGGTCATTCAATGCAATCTCAGTCTTGCAAACTTTATACCAAAAAGGTAGCGCCTCCCGGACCCAATTGACTGAAGTAACCAAAATGAGCCCGGCGACAATCACCCGGATTACCGCAGAATTAATTGAGCAAGGTTTGATTGTCGAGGAAAGGGTTGGAGAGTCCAACGGCGGACGTAGGCCGGTAATTTTCAAAATAAACTACGATAAGCTGTTTGTGGCCGGCCTTCAAGTACTCCGGGACAGGGTGGCTATTGCTTTATCGGATATCAAAGGAGTATTAATCGCTAAGAAAGTTTTTCAGCAATATTCTTTAGAACCGGATTCACTGGTTGAAGAGGTGGCTGCCGAGTTTCGGCAATTATTGGAAAACAGTAAAGTCGATAAAAGACATATTTTAGGGGTCGGGTTAGCCATCTCCGGTATTATCGGTGAAAAAGGCATTTTAATGCGTTCTGTCAATCTGGGTTGGCGCGATGTCAAAATCGGAGAACTTTTGGAGCAGGCATTGGGTATTCAGGTTTTTGTAGAAAATGACGCGAATGCCGCTGCTTTAGCCGAAATTTGGTTTGGTGGTGCTAAAGATGTAAGCAGTATGATGTACATCAAAACAGCAACCGGCGTTGGGGCTGGAATTATTTATAACCGGGGGCTTTTGACCGGAGCAAAGGGAATGGCGGGAGAAATTGGACATATTCCGCTAGTGGCCGGAGGACGGCAATGCCGCTGCGGACAATCGGGTTGTTTGGAAACCTATCTTTATTTACCGGACGTTTTACGTAGGTTTGAACAAGAAGCCGGGGAAAGAATCGAAAATAGTAAACTTTTTTTTGAAAAGGTTTTTTCAGGCCATCCGGTCGCCTTACGCCTGGTAGATGAAGCCGCCGAGGCATTGGCAACCACAATAGCTTTCGCGGAGGTTTTATTAGATATGGAGATGGTTGTTGTTGGAGGAGAATGGGGCAATTTGACAGGTAACTTTTGGAACAAAATTGAATTAAAGCTCAACGAGGTTATGGAGCGGGGAGGTTTAAATAAAAAGGTTCTGGTAAGAGGGTCGTTGCTCGGAGAGGATTCCGACCTATTAGGAGCAGTCGGTTTGGTAATTAATGAATGGTTTACCCCGCCGATTTAAAGATTTTTTTAGCGACTTATTTTCACTATGAAAATATTGCTTTCGTTTATTGAAGGAGGTGGTCTAAGAAGTCGAGGAATAAGGTATAGTCAATGAATTTCGGAAGAAATAGGGATTAAAGGAGGAGTGTTTATGAAAAAAAGTGTTTATTTATTGTTAGTTCTGGCTTTGGTAATCAGTGTATCTTTTAGCGTCGTTTGCGCGGCGGGGAAGATCGAAGTTAAAGTATTAACTTGGTGGTTATCCGCTTTTAACGACTATTTGGTCCAAATGGAGCAAGAGTTCGAGAAGAAGAACCCGAACATTGATATCGTTTTAGATAACTTTGACGGCGATATAATGCAGACTTTAACTACCCGCATCGCGTCGGGGGATATACCGGATCTTGTCAATTTAAACAATGAGACGGCGTTAACTTACTATCAAAAAGGCGCCCTCGAACCACTCGACCTTTACTTATCCAAAGAAGATATCAACGTTTATGTGGATTCGCTTTGGAACAAAACCAAGTTTGACGGAAAATTTGGGTATACATTCCCTTGGTATGCTTCACCCCAAGTATTATTCATCAATGATGAAATCTTCGCCAAGGCCGGTCTCGACCCGGTTAAAGACGCTCCAAAAACTTGGGAGGACATGGAAAAGATCGGCAAGGTTATCAAAGACAAAACCGGCTTTCCGGCGTTCGCTATTGAATTTGCCAACTTGGGTTGGGAGGAAACATTGCGGGTCGGTTCCGATGTCTTTACTAAAGATCTGAAAAAAGTGGCGTTTAATAACAAGAAAGTCGCCGACCGTTTAGAATATCTGCGCCGCTGTTATGCCGCCGGACTAATGCCGAAAAACTTGCCGGATTATCAGGCGGTCCGGTCAATGTTCGAACAAAGTCAAATCGCTATGTTCCCGCTGGGCTTATCGATGTATCGCTGGATTAAAGCTGATAATCCAAAGCTTAAATTCACCGTTGCGCCATACCCGGTTTCACCGAATGGCGCCGACCGTTTGCATGTTTCAATGATGAACTTTGTAGTAATGAAGGCCTCCAAAGTGAAAAAGGAAGCCGTCAAGGTAGGTCAGTTCTTAACCAGTTCCTATGCTCAGATTAAATTCGCGGTGGGTCCGGCCTCAATTATCCCTTCCACCAAAGTAAGCGTTGATTCCGATCCTGAATTCGCTAAGGGCGCGGACCAAGGTAAAGTAAAGGCACAAATCATAGCCGCTAAAACAATGAAGGCCGGCGATAACCTTATTGTAACTATCGCTCCTAAGGGTGTGGATACAAACCAATTGTTCACAGCGGTGCGGGATGAGTTTTTAAAGGCAATCAGGGGCGATAAGACCGTGAAAGACGCTCTCAAAGCCGCCGAAACCCAAGCAAACCAAATGATTAAAGCAAGTCAATAATGAAAGGTTTTAAGGGAGCAAGCTTATTGCTTGCTCCCTTTCTCCCCAGAATTGCTTTTTGGAAAGGAGACGCAACATGAATAAGGCTATTTTAAAGATGATCGAGGCCGAAAAGAGAAAACCGGATCTGTTTAAAAAAGCCCGGATCAAACAAAATATAGTCGCTTATACATTTTTGATGTTGCCGTTATTAATGTTAAGTGTATTTACATTTTATCCGCTTTTTCAAGGGGTATACATATCTTTTCTAGATTATAACATTGTGAATACTCCGACAATAGGAGGCCCCATCGCTTTTA
>JBLNDC010000267.1:0-3054 GCA_050261255.1 Bacteroidota bacterium | reverse complement strand
TGGGAATACCGGTAGTTTGTATGTTTTCCCCTTCCGCCTGGGCATACGGCCGGGGGCGGGCCGTTCAAATGGCGGAACGGGTCAATTTGCTATTGGCGATCTTCCCATTTGAGGCTGATTTTTATCGCCAATTTGGGATTAAGGCAGCTTCAGTGGGCCACCCCTTAATCGACCGGGTCAAGAATGATTTGGAACCGGAAGAATACCGCCGTCGGTTGGGCTTGGTTCCAGGCCAAAAGTTAGTAGCGTTATTGCCCGGAAGTAGAAGACAGGAAATCTTAAAGTTGCTCGAACCAATGCTGAAAGCGGCGGAGATCATCAGCAAAGAACAGCGAGTCAAGTGGGTTATACCTAAGGCTGCGTCAATCGATAGGCAAAGCTTGGAGGCGATGGTGGAGTCATATCCGGTGGATTTGGAGATTAGGGACGGGGATGCTTATAATCTCTTAGCAGCCGCGGATGGAGCAGTCATCGCGTCCGGAACCGCCTCATTGGAAGCGGCGCTCTTAAATACGCCGGCGGTAGTGGTTTACCAAGTTTCTAAAATTTCATTCTTTATTTATCGCCAATTAGCCGCGCCCCAGTTCAAAAAGGAAATGATGGTCGCTTCCCCTAATCTAATTTTAGGTCGCAAAGTCTATCCCGAATTATTACAAGAAAACCTCAACAGTGAAAATATCGCAGGTTACCTTCGATTAATATTGAACGATCCGCAATATAGCCAACAAATGAAGGCTGATCTGAAAAAAGTCCGGGAGTTAATCGGACCGCCGGGCGTGATGGAGCGGGCCGCCGGATTAATCCTGGATGAAATCGTTAATAGATAGTTTATTACTCTCTTTTTGGGTTGTTCTATCATTCCCGACTTTTGAATAAAAGTTTAACAATATAGGTTGAATTAAATTTCTATAATGCCTCATGTCCCTAAAGCCGGACATGATGAATGTACGACGAAGTTAATTCATCCTATATAGTCGGGGGTGAAGGCATGAAAATCATTTTTTTCAACCAAAAACAACTTAAGTTGGTATTAATATCATTTATCCTTTTAATTGTGGCCATTGGAATTTTGATAAACCGGGAGCCGATTTCCAGGAAAATTTACGGCGTTAAACCGGGAGTCCTTCTGGAAGGCCATTCGGTTCAGGGAATGCTTCCTCAAGAGTTAACGGAATTGGTCAGGCAATGGGCTTTGAAGATTAACCGGGAACCGGTCGATGCTTCCTATTTTCCGGAGACGGGGGAGATCATCCCCGCCCAGCCCGGGAAGAATGTCAAAGTGGCCGAGACGGTAAACCAAGTATGTTTAGCTCCGCCAGGTTCCAGCCTTAAATTGCTAATCACCGAATTGCAACCCAAGATCACGGAAGAGTATTTTAAACCGGTGTATCATGGGAATCCCGACTCATCCCGGGTGGCTTTGGCGATTAATGTGGCCTGGGGTGAAGAATACCTTCCGGAAATATTGAAAATTTTAGCTGACGAGAAGGTTAAAGCGACTTTCTTTTTAGTGGGTTCGTGGGTAAAAGCCTTTCCGGATTTAACCCAGGAATTGTTCCGTAATGGCCATGAGCTTGGAAATCACGGTTTATATCATGGCCATCCTTTACAAATGAAACGGGATGAACTGAAACGATTAATCTCCGAAAATGAGCGGCTCATTCAGTCGGTTATCGGGAGAAAATCAGTTAATTTGTTCGCTCCGCCATATGGCGAAATCAGCCCTCTAGTGGTAAGCGCAGCAGGGGAATTAGGATATCAAACGATTATGTGGTCGGTTGATTCGGTCGACTGGAAGAATCCGGCCCCGGAGATATTATTAGATAGGGTCTTATCAAAAATTGAGCCTGGAGGGATTATTCTGTTGCATCCTACAGCGCCAACCAAAACTGTCCTAAGAGAATTAATCCGTTCTCTCCGGAAGAAAGGCTTGGAACCAGGAACGGTATCCGGGGTTTTGGGAGAGTAGTCGCCCACTTAGAAAATGCTTATTACCGTGCTCGTGCTCGTAATCGTAATCGGAAAACGATTGAGTAAAGGTTGTGACAACAAAAAGGATTACGATTACGAGTACCGCTTCGCTGAGCACGAGCACGATTTAGTAGGCAGGAGTCTAGCTTCTAACTTCTGTCTTCTGACTACTTTCCGGTTCGAAGCATTGACCCAAGTTACCTTATTGCAATTTTTGCCTCAGAATACTCCAGATATTCGGGTCTTCGTAACCGAGGCGCCAGACGGCGACTCCTTTGAGGCCGTATTTTTTTACCAGATCGGCTTTATAAGATGTGCTATAGCTATTTTCATACCAAACTTGATGGGTCACGCCCCAACTTTTATAGGTGAAGTAAGGCACTTTATAGACGGAGTGCCATTTGGGTGCAATTTGGTATTTTTTAATCAAATTCTGAATCCCATTGTATTGAAGGGCTTTGCCTTTGCTCCAACTCCAGTCATAACCGTAAGCGGCAATTCCAAGAAGGACCTTTTTGGGATGGAAAGATTTTAACGTATAATTGACTACTCTCTCCACCCAGGGCAATGAAGCGACCGGGCCGGGATCACCTCCGGCGTAATGTTCATCATAAGTCATAATCATTACCATATCAAGATAGGGGGCTATGGCTTGGTAATCAAAAGCCCCCGAATGAGCGGAACTTTTATCGTCATAAGTTTTAGCCGGAACCGATGCGGTTACCAACAAATTTTTAGGGCGAAGCGTTGCGGCCAGCTCTCTGAAGAAAGCGGTCAAATAAATTCTATCGCTCGCCTTGACGTTTTCAAAATCAATATTAACTCCCCGGTAGCCTTTTTCAACCAAAAGCCGGGCAATACTGTTAACTGCCCTCGAACGTGAGCTTGCGTTGGATAGCATCCGGTGAATCGTATTGCTGTTAAAATTCGACCCTTGAATATTATTAACCAGCGCCAGAGTTTGGGCACCGGAAGACTTTGCCAAGGTGTATGGTTGCGAATAATGCCTACCGCTAATGGCGCCGTATTGATCGACTTTATAAGAAAAAGGAATCACCGTATTAATTAAACTGAGGTTTTTAG
>JBLNDC010000266.1:0-2794 GCA_050261255.1 Bacteroidota bacterium | reverse complement strand
TAATCATCTTTTCGAGAATAGCAGGATCTGAGCTTGCCGGACCGAGGGTACAAATTATCTTAGTTTTTTTCAAGAGAACCTCCTTGTAGAAATAACGGTACAAACTTACGGTTAATTTCTTTAAACTCCAAACTTCTAACTTCAAACTTATACTTTATAGGCCTGCCATAATGTGGGCCAATTCCAATTCGCTATAATCAATGGTCTTTTTGGTTCTTATTGCGGTATCGATATCAAAAACCCGAATCTCATTTCCGGTAAAACCGACCATTCGTTCGGTTTCGCCGCCCAATAAAAGATCGACTGCTTTGGCTCCCATCAATGTCCCAAGTTTTCGGTCGAAAAATGATGGCGTACCGCCACGCTGAATATGGCCTAATACCGTAATCCTGGTATCACAACCGGTTTGACTGCGAATATAGTTCCCGACGATAAACCCGCTGGATTTTTCTACTTCTTTAGGATCACCATTCAAACCTTCGGCGACTAAAATAATACTATGAGCTTTGCCCAGCTGAGCGCTTTTCTGGAGTTGACGGCAGATTTCGTCTAAATTGAAGGAGATCTCCGGAATTAAAATGGCTTCGGCCCCCCCGGTAAGCCCGGCAGCGACTGCGATAAAACCCGAAGTTTTACCCATAACCTCCACTACATAAACCCGATTATGGGAAAAGGCTGTATCGCGGATTTTATTCATTGCATCGAGAACGGTATTTACCACAGTATCGAAACCGATTGAAAAGTCGGTGCAACCAATATCGTTATCAATGGTAGCCGGGATGGCGACGGTTTGAAATCCCATTTTATTAATGACTTGTACTCCGCGAAAAGATCCGTCGCCGCCGATGACGACTAAACCGTTTAATCCAAAGTTTGATAATTGTTCTTGGGCCTTTTCGCGACCCTCAGGAGTGCTAAACTCAGGACAACGGGCTGATTGTAAGATGGTGCCTCCCCGTTGCAGAATATCCCCAACCGACCGGGAGTTCATTGGGATGATTTCGCCATTAAGAAGCCCGCTAAAACCTCTTTTAATCCCATAAACTTGACAATCATGATAAAGAGCTTTGCGTACAATCGCTCTGATGGCGGCATTCATACCAGGAGCGTCTCCCCCGCTGGTTAAAATACCGATCTTCATTGAAAACGCCTCCCAACCTATTTCACAGTAAAATGACCATAGCCACGAAATCGTTGATAACGTTCTTCTATTAGCGCGGCGCCTGATAATTGCAGCAACGGATGCAAGTTATTAACTAACGCTTCTTTTAGATTTTGAGCGGCTTCTAATGGATTTTTATGAGCCCCGCCCAAAGGTTCGGAAATAATGGCATCAACGATCCCCATCTTCAACAAATGCTCGGCGTTTATTTGAAGGGCTTCGGCTGCCTCGGCGGCCCTTGAAGCGTCTTTCCAAAGAATCGAAGCGCAGCCTTCCGGCGAAATTACAGAATAATAGGCATTTTCCATTATTAATACCCGGTTGCCCACGCCAACGGCTAACGCTCCGCCGCTGCCGCCTTCGCCGGTAATTACCGCTATTACCGGAACCGCCAGGTTCGCCATCTCCCGAATATTCCGGGCGACCGCTTCGCCTTGGCCTCTTTCCTCGGCTTCGATACCGGGATAAGCCCCTACCACATCGACCAAACAAATAACCGGACGGTTAAACTTTTCAGCTTGTTTCATTAGCCGTAAAGCTTTTCGGTATCCTTCGGGATGGGGCAATCCGAAATTACGATAAATGTTTTCCTTAGTATCTCTTCCTTTTTGTTGGCCGATAACCGTAACCGGAATATCGTCCAGATAAGCGATCCCGCCAACCATCGCCGGATCGTCGCGATAAAGGCGATCACCGTGTAATTCGACGAAGTCTTTAAAGATCATTCCTATATAATCCAGGAAGGTAGGGCGTTTGGGGTGCCTTACTATTTGAATCCGCTGCCAGGGAGTGAGGTTGCTATAAACTTCGACTCGAAGCGCTTCCGCTTTCTGCTCCATTGCCGCGATTTGAGCAGTCATATCAATTTTTTTTTCCTGGGAAAAACGCCTAATTTCATCAATCTGCTTTTCCAACTCAATTACCGGTTTTTCAAATTCAAATATCGGACCGATATTACTCCCCATTACCTAACCTCCGTGTTATGAAATTTGACGAGTTGAGTGATGGTGGACTTCAAATCCTTGCGTTGAACGATCATGTCGATAATTCCGTGTTCCAACAAGAATTGAGATGTTTGAAAACCGGGGGGTAAAGTTTGCCGAATCGTTTGCTGAATAACCCGGGGTCCGGCAAAACCGATCAAGGCATCCGGTTCCGCAATAGTAATATCGCCCAAGGAGGCAAAACTAGCGAAGATTCCACCCATGGTAGGATCGGTTAAGATCGAAACATATAAACAACCGGCTTCGGAGAGTTTATTCAAAGCCTGGCTGGTTTTGGCCATTTGCATCAAGGAAAAAATTCCTTCATGCATTCTGGCTCCGCCTCCGCCGCCGGACACAGCTATGAAAGGTAATTTAGTGGAAATCGCTAATTCAATGGCCCGGGTAATCTTCTCGCCCACCACCGAGCCCATCGATCCTCCAACAAAATTGAAATCGATAATAGCTAAGACCACCGGATAGCCATTGATTAATGCTTTTCCGGTGAGCGCCGCTTCCGTAAGATCGGTCGCTTTTTGCGATTTTTTGAGTTTACTATCGTATTCCGGAAAATTTAAGACATTGACCGTTTTCAAATTAGCTTCGGTCTCTTCAAATCCGCCGTCATCGACCAATAATTTCAATCGTT
>JBLNDC010000265.1:0-7246 GCA_050261255.1 Bacteroidota bacterium | reverse complement strand
GGCCTGCCGGATCATTGCCAACATGAACCGCGAAGGCTACAGGTTGGGGTATTTGGATCATGAATAAGTTGGTAAACCTAGCGCGTATGACTAGCCACAGAGACACGGAGGCACAGAGAATTGGATATCGATTTTAAAAATCTTTTTTGTGTCTCTGCGTTTCTGCGGCAAAAAAATTTTTGTTAAAAAATTTTTACCACAATTTAACACCTATTTAGTCCAAATTAGGTCTAAGGACATATAAAAAAAATGAAGAAAATGTCGATGATGAAAATAGAAAATCAAGATTGGCGAAACTGGTTCCGCCAAATTGGCAACGGACTGGTAGAGCTGATTTTCCCACCGCCACAGTTGTGCCCGGTCTGCAATCATGAGGAAAGCGTCAACAACGGGTTGGGGAGCAACTGTTTGCGGCGGATCGCATTTATCCGGCAGCCTTTCTGTTTGAAATGCGGGCGGCCGAAACGTTTAGCGGCGGCGGAAAAAGAATACTGCCGGCAATGTGAAGAGACCGACTATTATTTTTCACAAGCCAGGGCGGTCGCCGCCTATGAGGGAGCGCTTCGGGAGTATTTAACGGATTTGAAATACCGTTTCCGGCCGGACTTGGGCCCGGCTTTAGGAGTATTACTGGTTGAATGGTTTAAAATTAACCGGAACTACCAAAAACCCGACCTGATTATTCCAATTCCAATTCACTGGCAGAAACTGATTGCGAGAGGTTATAATCAGGCGGAATTGTTAGCTAATCCGTTACAGAAGTATTTGGGGATTCCGTTAAAAAACGATATAATATTGAGGGAAAAAATGACCGAATCGCAGAATATGTTGCAAAAAGCGGAACGTTTCGCCAATATCCGGGGGGCGTTCCGGGTAACCGACACCAGGTTGTTATCAGGCGCTAGAGTTTTGTTGATAGATGATATTTTTACAACCGGCGCTACGGTTTCCGAGGCTTCAAGGGTTTTAATGCGGGCCGGGGCTTTGGAGGTCAAAGTTTTAACGCTCGCCGGCGGTGTTTTGGATTCGGAATGGGTCACTAATTAGGATGGAGGTAGCCAATGGACATTCGGAATTGTAAACGTTGCGGAAGTATCTATAATTATAACGGTTCTGCCGTTTGTAACAATTGCGCCAAACAAGAGCAGGAAGATTTCGATAAAGTGCGTGAATATCTATTTGAACATCCCAATTCCCCGGCGGCGGAGATCAGCCAGGCAATCGGGGTTGAAATCAAAGTAATTTCTCGGTTTTTAAAGGAAGGACGGCTCAGACTTGAAGGGGAGAAAGGCTCCGATTCCCTTCTCACCTGTGAAAAATGCGGCCAGACAATTAATTCGGGCCGGTTTTGCGAGAATTGCCTCCAGGAGATCCAAACCGGTTTTAAAAAGGCCATCAAACCGGTTAGCCCCTCTCCCGGAAACAACAGTCCCTGGGCGCAAGGCAAGGTTCATACTTATGATCATATTTTGAAGAAAAAAGATTGACAAGGAGGGCAAGCGGCCGGTGGCTTTTACCCCGGTGGAGGGACTACAATATTATGAATTACAAGATGTTAGAAATAACAAAGGCGGGTGATAAAGGATGATCATCTCCAATAAACAAGTACAGAGTATTTTGCAATTAAATCAAGTGACCGACGCTAAAAAGAAAGGTTATGCCGCTAATAATGCTTCCGGGTTGAATAAAACCGATTCCTTGGTTTTATCCGACCGCGCGCAGGGATTGCAATTTGCAAAAGAACAAGTACTAAAGTCTCCCGAAGTTCGTGCCGAAAAAATAACTGAGTTGAAAAAAAGAATCGAGGATGGTAGTTATCAGGTCTCGGGCGCCGACATCGCTCATAAAATGATCGGCCGAAGCCTGGTGGACGAACTCGCCGGGAGGTAACTCAATGATCGAAGAACTTGCACTTCGGCAACTGTTGGAACAGGAACTCTCCATTTTGGAAGAACTTAACGGATTGAGTTGGCGGAAAAAAGAGGCTCTATTAAAAGATGACTTTGATTCCCTGGAAATGATCGTCCTCAAGGAGGAGGCGCTATCTAAAGATTTGAAAATAACTTCCGACGCCTGTCTCCCGCAGGTGCGATTTTTTTTAAAGGGACAAATGAGCACGGAGAAACCTGCTCAAATATCCGCTCTGATAGAAAAGCTCCGAAAAACAGCGTGGGAACTTAAATTGAATAATGATTTTAATCAGGATTTAACTAGAGACTGTTTGGGTCTTACCCAGATTATGCTGAACAGTTTTCTGCCGACCGATAACATTTCGTCGTATGGCTCTTCCGGTAAACCGCTAAAAAACAGAAAAAATTCGTTTGTTCTGGATTGCAAGGGGTGATTAAATTATGGCTTCGACTTTTTTCGGTTTGGAGATCGGACGTTCCGGTCTGGTGGCTCATCAAAAAGCTTTGGATGTTGCCGGTCAAAATATGGCCAATGCCAGTACGCCCGGGTACTCCAGGCAACGGGCGGAGATTGCCACGACTTATCCCTTTACCGATCCTTCTTTTGTTAGAGAAAATACCGCCGGACAGATGGGAACGGGGGTGGAGGTCACCGCCGTTTTGCGGATCCGGGACCAATTGATTGATAATCAGATTCAAGACAAAACCTCCAGCCTCGGTTATTGGGAAGCCCGGCAGCAGATGCTTGACAAGATGGAATCGATTGTGAACGAGCCTAGTGACGCCAATATCAGGACTGACATTGATCAGTTTTGGGTGGCCATTCAAAAATTAGCCGACAATCCTCGTTCGATCCCGATCCGTTCCGCCTTAAGACAACAGACCTTGACATTGGCCACCACTATTAGGGAGGATTATGCCAGTATAAAAAATCTCCGGAAAGATGCCAATGATTATATCAAGCAGGATGTATCCGAGATTAATAGGATTGCCGCGGAGATCGCCGATTTAAACGTTCAAATAGGCAAAGTGACGGCGATTGGGGATCATCCCAACGATTTGATGGACAAACGGGATTCTTTGCTGGAAGAGCTTGCCAAGATGATTAATATCAGCCATGTTACTGATAAGCTTAATAAAATGACCGTTTATGTCGGTGGTATTCCATTGGTGGATGGTGATTCCGCCAATTCGATAATCATGGAGAACAACCCTCAGGATGACAACATGGTAAGGTTAAAATGGAAACAACCAAGCGGCCAAGAGGTCCAGATTCTCAGCGGCGAGTTGCAGGGACTCTTCCAAATCCGGGATTATGATATCCCGAAAGTGTTGAATAATTTAAATGATTTTGCCGCTACTTTGATTGATAAAGTAAATTCGCTCCATCGTACCGGTTTTGGGCTTGATGAGAGCACCGGGAATGACTTCTTCGCCGGTATAAACGCCGAGGATATTGATCTGTCGGCTGCGCTTAAAGATGGTGAGGAAGGCCTCAACCGGATTGCCGCTTCGGAGTCGATTTTAAAATTGCCGGGCGATAATACTATTATGCAGGGTATTTATGAACTTAAACATACCCCGGTTTTGACCAACGGAACCTCCACCTTCAATGATTTTATCGGCGCGGTCGTCACCGAGATCGGTGAACTCTCAAGTACAGCCAAGACTAAAGCCGAGAATCAGGAAGCGCTGATTGGAAATTTGGATCTCCGCCGGGAATCGGTATGCGGGGTAAATTTGGATGAAGAAATGACCGATATGGTAAGATTTCAACATGGTTATAACGCCTCAGCCAAGATTATATCCACCATGGATGCGATGTTGGACGTGCTGATAAATCAATTGAAGACTTCACCGTAAGTTCAAGCGGGAGATTGCTCCTATAGACCAGGGAGGGATGATCATGCGGGTATCCAATAAGATGTTTTATTCCAAATACTCCTTTAATTTAATGAATAACGAGGCAGCCATTCAAAAGTTTACCAACCAAATTAGCACCGGAAAACGAATTCACTTGCCTTCGGACGACCCGATCGGCACCGCCCGGGCGATGAGCAACCGGACCCGGCTCACTGAGATCGACCAGTATATCGACAATTCCAACCAGGCGATGAGCTGGCTAAATGCGTGTGATGACGCCTTAATGACCCTTGACAGCGATCTCCAACGGGTGAGGGAACTGGTCATTGCCGGAGCTAATGATACCTTGACTCAGGAATCCCGTATATCATTAGCTGCGGAAGTTGATCAAATACGGGACGCCATCATGCAAATCGCCAATTCCAATATAGATGATCGTTATGTTTTTGCCGGAGATAAGAGTTCAAATCCACCGTACACCATACGGACCATTGTTTCCGGTGACGCGCTGAACTTGGAAGTTAACCCTATCGTTATCGATTCTCATAATAATGAAATCCGGGTAAAACTTGACGATAATCAATTTGCGACTATTACTTTAACATCAAAAACTTACGACGGTAGCCCCGGAAATACCCTCGACGATTTGGCGACCGATATTCAAACTAAGCTGCGGGGGTTTGGTTTCGATGTTCCGGTTTTCGCTAAAGTGAATCCCGACGGCCAACTGGTGTTTTATGCAGGGGACCAACCGAATGATGGGAAAATCCATACTCTGGTTTTAAAAGATGGGCAGGCGATTAAGACCACCGGAACCGTTGGGCCGCCTTTCTCGGCTACCGGGCTTACCCTTGATGCCAATGCGAATTCAATCGATAATTATTATAATGGTTGGACGGTTACCATTACCAAGGGTAAGGGAGCCGGTCAAACCCGTTTGATTACGGGTTATAACGGCTCAACCCCTCCCGCCAAAACGATTACCGGTATAAGCAGCCCTTGGGATCCCAACTTTATTCCCGATGAGACTTCCGAATACGTAATTACCCCTCCGCTTGAAGGGAGCGCAACTTTAACCGGCGGGTCGAATTTTCTCGTTTTACCCGGAGTTTCCAGTGATATCGATGATTTTTATACCGGGATGGATATTACTTTTTATGATGGTAATGGGCAGGTAGTTGATACGCATAAAATAACCGGATATAACGGAACAACCCATCAGATTTCAATTGGTCCGGATACTCTTGCGAGCACCGGAAGTTATAAATATGTTATTACCCCTCATTTGGAAGGGAATGCCGCAGCCCCGGCCGCGGCCGGAACGAACCAGATTCAACTGGCGGCAGATGCAAGCCAGATTGATGATTTTTATAATGGCGCCTCAATTACGGTCACCAATATGGATGGCACCTCGGAAACCCACCGGATTAATAATTACGCGGCCGGTCCGCCACCAGTTATTACAATTGACGGCGCTTGGAAATACGGTATCACCGCCGGATCGACATACAAAGTCTCCGATACCGCTTTATCACAGCTTGGTTTTGAGAATAAGGCGACTACTAAGGAACTGGTTGGGGCCAGTTTGAAATCTCCAATCCTGGTGATGGGGAAATATCCTCTAAACGGGAATGTGGCGGCGTCGACTGCCGGCACAGTTACTTTGGACACCGGCTCAGTGCCGGATAGCTATACCAATTGGACTATCAGGATTACCAGCGGTCCCGGCGCCGGGCAAACCGCGACTTTAACCGGTTTTGCAGGCGGAACAACCTATAATATTGCTCCCGCTTGGGTTACTCCGCCGGGCGCCGACTCGACCTATTCCTTGGAACCTCCGTTAGTGGGTAGCGTGCAAGCCGGCGCGGTTGCCAATAATGAAATTCGATTAGCGGCGGCCTCCAGTATGATTCCGAATTTTTATGTTGGAATGCCGATATCAATCACCGACGGCGCGGGGAAAAGTCAAACCCGGATAATAACTTCTTATAATCCGGCAACGCAAATCGCCACGGTTGACAGTGATTGGGCGACTCCACCGGACTCAACATCCAGTTATGCGATTGACGCAAACTATTACCAGAATGCCAATAATAAATTTCAGATTAAAGTGGGAACGGCGATGACCCAGGAGATCAGTTTGGATGGCGGGAGTTATACACCGGCTCAACTGGCCAGGATGGTCGAGCTTAAGATTCAAGAACGGGGGGGGGTATATGCCAGTGTACACGTTTACGCCACCTCCAATGGTGAACTGCGAATTGTTTCCCAGGATCCGGACCTTGATAATCAGGATGCGCCGCTCTCCATTGCGCTTTTCTCCGGTTCATCAGCCGATGCCTTGGCTTTGCTCGGTTTTACCGACGGTCAGAAGTCGGAGACCGGAGTTCCCAACTATGAAGGAGATCGAAACCCAATCGAATACGAAGTGAATGTCGGGGTAAAAATGCAAATCAATATACAGGGCAATGATTTATTTGATCCGATTTTTAAACACTTAACCCGGATTAGTCTTGATCTCCGGAATAATAACACTAAAGCTTTGTCTGAAGAAGATCTCGCCGATATCTGTAAAGATATTGATCTCTGCTTGGTCAAACAGGGTGAGATCGGCGCCAAGGTGAACCGTTTACAGAAATCTGTCGACCGTTTCGCCAGTTTGAACGAGAACATTACTAAAATGTTAAGTGATGTGGAGGATACCGATCTTTCTAAAGTAATCATTGATCTGACGATGCGTCAGACAGCTTATCAAGCGGCCTTACAAGCCGGGGCTAGAATCATGCCTATGAGTTTGTTGGATTTCTTGAAATAGGCACTAGTTACTAGGCAAAAGGCAATAGTTTTAAAAAAGAATAAAGTCCTAGGTAAACAGAGAGGTGCTGAAGATTCAAGATTACAAAGATCTTATTGTATGGCAGAAAAGTATGAATTTGGTAGAGGTAATATACCGGATTACAGCAAGGTTTCCACGAGATGAACAGTGGGGATTGGTATCTCAGTTACGTAGAGCCGCGATTTCTGTTCCATCAAATATTGCTGAAGGGTATGGCCGACAAACATCGGGAGAATATAAACATTCTTTATGCATAAGTAGAGGCTCTCTCTTTGAAATAGAAACTCAAATAATTTTATGTCATCGTTTAGGATTTATTGATGAAAACGAACTTAACCAAATAAAAAGTGATCTTTTACAAATTGGAAAAATGTTGACTGTATTAGTTTCTAAGCTAAAATCTTAGTTTGTAACGGACTTGAGAAAAAGGTGTGTAGAGGCTATAAGAATTTGAATGTACTTTTCAGGCAGTAAATACAATCTTATAAACTTTTGCCTATTGCCTAATTACTATTGCCTATTACAGCGGAAAGGATCAAAACCATGAAGCTTATGACCAAGTTTTTTGGAGAGATTGATGTCGATGAAACCGAGTTTATTCTTTTTTCGCATGGTATCCCGGGCTTTGAAGGTTACC
>JBLNDC010000264.1:0-4972 GCA_050261255.1 Bacteroidota bacterium | reverse complement strand
GTAAAACTATTACCGGAGGTGTTTTTTATGGGCGAACAAATTACCCCGAATGATATCGGCAAGGAAGTAGGAGTTAGGGCGGATCTCCGGCGCGGCGTCCCGACACCGCATGAGATCAAGTCCCAAGAGGGCCAACTGGAAAAGGACGCAAGTCATGGGGAGAACAAAGCGGTCAAGATGAAGATGAGCGATAAGGTACGGGGGCAGGATTGAAAGATGAGCCGCGTTCCAAATCGGTTTTAAAAGCCGGGGGGGACGCGGTTTTCGATTAGGACTCGATGGTTCATACTGATACGCAGATTGCATTTTATTTGCGATGGCGGCTTTGGGCTTGATGCCTTAGCCGAAAAATATCACTACAATTATCTTAAAATATTAACCTAGCTGCTGTTTTTCTGTTATAATTATTGCTTAGGGATTATCGAATAGGAGCATATGACATGAAACGATGGTGGTCGGGACTGGACCGGGAAATCAAGTTGTTATTTTTGGTATGGTTATTTTTTGGGATAACCAATGGAATCCATGATACGGTTTTCAATAATTACTGGAATGATATATTTTTCATTTCGTCAAAAACCAGGGGCTATTTGGAGTTTCCCCGTGAGTTGCCGGGTTTTTTAATCGCCATCATCTCCGGTATCTTAATTTTTCTAGGTGATGTCCGGATGTTGGGTGTGGCTGTTTTCATAACTACTCTAGGAATGTTCGGAGAGTCCTTCTATTTTTGGAGAGGGGAACTCCAATTTAACTGGGTTCTTTGGAGTATGATCATTTGGAGCACCGGAACTCATCTTTTTATGCCCGTATCATCCAGCGTTTCGATTAAGCTATCGCCCAAGGAGAAAATCGGCGCGACTCTCGGGATAATGAACGGGGCTCAAACGGCTTCATACATTATTGGTTGCGCTTTAATCTGGGTACTGATGGGCTGGTTGAAATCCGGCTATGACTGGATCTATCGGGCGGCGGCCTTCTTTGGGGCTATTGCCGTAGTCTGTGTCTTTTTAATGAAAGCGCCTCGAAAATCGGCAACGGAAAAATTGAAGTTCAAATTGGAGTTTAAGAAGGAATATTCGCTGTTTTATTGGCTGTCGATCCTATTTGGGGCCAGAAAACAAGTCTTCTTAACCTTCGCCCCTTGGGTAATCGTCAGGATTTACGGGCAACCGGCAACCGTAATGGCTACTCTGCTACTTATCGCGTCGGTAATCGGGATCTTTTTCAAACCTTGGCTGGGAAAGATGATTGACTGCGTTGGTGAACGCCGGATTATCATGGCCGAATCCTTAATTTTCTTCTTTGTTTGTTTGGGATACGGTTTCTCCGGGTATCTGGGATTGGAGGAATATACCATTTATTTGGTCTTCGCTTGCTATATTATTGATTGGCTACTAAGTGCCGTAACCATGGCGCGGACTACTTACCTTCATAAACAATTAGTCGAGCTAAGCGATTTGACGCCTACCCTTTCAATGGGAATTTCTTTGGACCATTTAGTGGCTATGTCCGTGCCGATGTTGGGAGGGTTATTATGGGAGGCGTTGGGATATGAAAGTATCTTTATCGCCGCGGCGGTGATTGCAATCTTAAATTTAATGATCGCCGGCCGGATTGTAAGCGAAGAAAACTTTACGCCGAATATTACTCAATAATATCAATATCCGGCAGGAGATCACTTTCACGATCAGGAATTAATTGATACTATTATTTTATATCGAAGGAATAGCTTTCTTTCGATTTGTCTTTTATACTTAGAAAAAACTTACAAAATTATCGTGCTCGTGCTCGTAATCGTAATCGAAAAGTATTGTATCGAAAAAACGATTACGAGGACGAGCACCGCTTCGCTGAGCACCAGCACGATTTGATACTAACGGAGGGTTAGATGGATATTTTAGTAGGTCTAAACGAACCACAACGGGAGGCGGTCTGTCATACCGAAGGGCCGCTTCTTATTTTAGCCGGGGCCGGCTCCGGCAAAACCAGAGTGTTGACCCATCGCATCGCTTACCTGTTACAGCAGGGAGTCGCTCCCTGGCGGATCTTGGCGGTTACCTTCACCAATAAAGCCGCCCAAGAGATGCGGGAGCGGGTCTTGAATCTGGTAGGCCCGGCTGCGGATTCGATCTGGGTATCGACTTTTCATACCGCCTGTGTGCGAATTTTACGCCAGGAGATCCAGGAGTTGGGGTTCGATAAGAATTTCGTCATCTTTGACGCCCAGGACCAATTGACTTTGGTCAAGAATATTTTGAAAGAGCTGAACCTCAGCGATAAGAATTATCATCCCAAAGCCTTGTTAGCAGCGATTTCCACGGCTAAAAACGAAATGGTGGGCCCGGATGAATACCAGCGTAAGGCAGCGGACCATTGGGCCAATATCGTATCCGATGTTTACCTCAGGTATCAAAAGAAATTACGCGCCAATAACGGGCTGGATTTTGACGACCTGATCATGCTGACCGTCAGATTATTCAAGGAAGTCCCGGCGGTATTGGAAAAGTATCAGGAACGGTTTCGTTATATTCTGATCGATGAGTATCAGGACACCAACCATGCCCAGTATTTGTTGGTGACGCTGCTCGCCTCCAAATACCGGAACCTTTGCGTAGTCGGCGATGACGACCAGTCGATTTACAGTTTCCGGAGCGCCGATATTCGAAATATCTTGGAGTTTGAACGGGATTTTCCGGAGACTAGCATTATCAAGCTGGAACAGAATTACCGTTCCACCAAGAATATTCTCCATACCGCCAATGAAGTGATTAAAAACAACCGGGGCCGCCGGTCTAAAAAGTTATGGACCGAGAACTTTGAAGGTGAAAAAATCTTCACCTATAATGCCGCTGATGAACGGGAGGAAGCCTGGTTCGCGGCTGAAGAAATCTCCCGGCTGGTCAGGGAAGAAGGCCGGAGGTACAGTGATTTTGCGATCCTCTACCGGACCAACGCCCAGTCCCGGAGTTTTGAAGAAGCCATGGTCCAGCGGGGGCTGCCTTACCGGGTCATCGGGGGGTTTCGGTTCTATGAACGGAAAGAGATTAAAGATCTATTGGCCTATTTGCGCTTGGTGTATAATCCGGCGGACCGGATCAGCTTGGCCAGGATCATTAATGTTCCGAAGCGGGGAATTGGCGAAGCCAGTTTCGACCGGTTCCTCTATTTTTTAGATGACAACAATTACTCGGTCAGGGATGGATTTGCCCATTTAAATGAGATTCCCAGCCTTACCGGAAGGGCGATCAAACCATTGACCGAATTTTACCGGCTGTTGGAAGGGTGGATTGAAAAGAGAGACCATTTGACAGTGAAGGAATTGACCGAGCGTATCCTGATGGAAAGCGGTTATCTTCAAGAATTAAAGGAAGAAGGGACCATCGAAGCCCAAGGCCGGTTGGAAAACTTGGATCAATTTTTAGCATTGACGTTGGATTTCGAACAAAACAGCGATGACCGTAGCTTGGCAGCTTTTTTAGAGACAGTCGCTTTAGTGGCGGATATCGACAATTATGAGGCTGACGCCGACGCTTTGGTAATGATGACACTCCACTCCGCCAAGGGCTTGGAATTTCCAGTGGTGTTTCTGGTTGGTTTGGAGGAAGGTTTATTTCCCCATAACCGGGCTTTAATGGAAACCAAGGAATTGGAAGAGGAAAGGCGGCTCTGCTATGTCGGGATCACCAGAGCGCAACATCGTCTCTACGTGACCCACGCCAACCGGAGGATCATTTTTGGAAGCCCGACCATTTCCATTCCATCCAGGTTCTTAATGGAAATGCCGAAAGAGTCGATAACTATCTTAAAGGGAACTGCCGCCGGCCGGGTTGAAGAAACGCAAACCGAATCAAGGGCAAGCACAGCGAGGATCCAACCTAAAACCAATATTGATACCGAAGGGTTCCGGCCTGGCTCAAAAGTCCGCCATCCCAAGTGGGGGATAGGTACGGTAATTACCAAAGAAGGCACGGGGAACGAGGCGCAACTAAAGGTGGCTTTTCCCGGCCTTGGGATTAAAGTACTAATAATGGCCTACGCCAATTTGGAGCTGTTGGAATGAGCGTACCGCGTTAAACGTTACGCGTTACGCGGTGGTTGTAATCGGCAAGCATGGCTAAGGGCAACCCTAGCCCTTAAAGGGTATTTGCCAGACATTGTAATGATGGTTAGCCTAAATTCTTGATAGTCGTCCACGTCAACATCCTGTTGACCCAAGCAAAATAATGAAAATGAAGTTGACATGGATCAACAAGCAGCTATGACATTTTCTAAGTAGTCGACCACCCTGGCTATCAGGGCATATGAAAGGATGAAAATTGTGATTTGCGAAACTGCTAATTAACGCTAATAAAAGCCAATTTAATTTGAGACAGATTCGGTTATGAATGGCTTATTAGAGTTCATTTGCGTATATTAGCGATTTATATTGATTTAATCATTATATTTTCTATTAGATGTTTTTACGCGTAACGTTCAACGCGTAACGCGTAACGAATTTTTTAACCAAATGGTTAAAATTCCCTGTATTTCCGGCAAAGGAACCTTAGTTTTCGGGATAGAATGTATGGACATGCAAATTTGAAAGGTGTGAACCGGTTGTTTTGGAAAAAATGGACAACCTTGCTCATATTGTGTTTATTATTGGCAACTAACGCCCTCCTTACATACGCAACCGAAGAAAAGGGCATCGCTTTTCAATTCGGAGAGACCAAGGTTGACCGGGAAATTATGGTCATTGAAAAAAACGGGCATAAATTTATAAACTTGCCGTTTTTAAATAAGTATCTCCATGCCAGCACCGATTGGGATCCTGAAAACCGTAGTCTCTTTGTGCGTTTTGGAAAGTATAGCATCAATTTGTTTGAAGACAGTACCAGGTATATTTCAAACGGCCTCCGCAAAACATTGCCGGCGGCTCCTTTCGAGAAAGATGGAGAACTTTGGATACCGGTGGCTTTTTACCGCCGTTTAG
>JBLNDC010000263.1:0-5368 GCA_050261255.1 Bacteroidota bacterium | reverse complement strand
AAATAGCCTCGCTTTTGGGCATATTTGAGATATCCGGAGACATTAGGATTAGAATTTATTTTGGGATAAGAAAAGAGCAGACATATAGGTCGCCATTAGTCTTTAAAGCATGCATGGTTCCGGCGGGAACGATAAAGGTTTGGCCCGGTTCGAGCAGGAGGTCTTCATTTTCAAGGACTCCATAGCCTGCCCCGCCAATACAGTAAAATACTTCATCGCTGTCAGGATGCTTGTGCAGGGGAACATTTTTCCCCGCCGGGATATGGTATACATTGGTTTTGATGCCTGATTTAACAGCTTCAATATCCATGGAAGTTTTCTCCTTTTAATTTTGAGTGTCGATGATCACATTTTTTCCGTTTTAGATATGGTTATTTTAATCTCAGGCATGGGCCATGACCGGTGGCAACAAATTTAGGTTTCAATTGAGACAGAGTATCCTGAAGCTTCGCTAAGCGGGCCGGATCAGGGACTTGTTCAGGCCTAATGTTGTTAATTTCAGCGTTCCAATCGGAGTCAACGATTGAACCGGCAGATTCACCAAACCGGATCATTAGGTCGCTGCTAAAGAAGATACCACGCCGGTTCTCCATCGACAGCAGTCCCTCCCATAGATGCATTTCCGAAGGGTAAGCAAAAAATACCAATTCATAGTTATCAGTAAACAGCTTTTCCCCTGGTTTCTTGAGAATAACGTCATTGGTGAGGCCAAAACCGCCTAACTGTCTTGCGGTTACCTCGGAACAAATTGGCTTGGCGTTGGGGAATTGTTCCAGGATGTAGGTTAAGCCGCCGCACTCATCCGCTTCAAAATGGGAAATAAAAATGTACTTTAGTTCCTTGCCCTTCAGTTCGGCCTTGAGCTGGGGGAGGAATGCTTTGGCTTGTTGAACGTTGCCCGTATGAACCAATAGCGGTTCATCACCGGGGAGGAAATACTGGTGAAAGGACAAGTTAATCGGGGCAAAGTGGGTACTGAACTGAACCAAATCCTCATAAATCCTTGGCATCTTGGTCATCTCCTTTGAAGTAGTGGTACAGTAAAACTTATATAATAAGTGTGTGATGAGAAAGGGAAAACAATCCCTATCAAAAATGTGGAAAAATCCCGGGGATTAGCGCTCCCGGGGTTTTAGAAACGCAAGTTTTTCGTTCGAACGCCGACATTATCGGTGTGACCGGCGATTAATAACTTCAGGTCAGGGTTGTTTGCCTATAAGCAGCATTTTGAATCGTGTTTTAATCATCGTCAGGTTTAATTATTCAATTAAGGGAAATTAAATTGTTAAAACAGGTGAAGAGGGTAAATGTCTGACATAGAGCAATTACGTAAAAAGTTATAATATCTGATACAAAATATGTTAAAATAAGTTTAGCTGATTTAAATGGGACTTATAATAACAGGGAATACTTTGAGATTACTATGTCGGTACAATTGAGTGAAGATTTCCAAACAAGAAACAAAGAGAGATTTTCCGAATTCGGCAGGGGAATTAAACAAGGAATACCAATCGCTTTGGGTTACATCCCGGTCTCCTTTACTTTTGGACTAATGGCGGTCAACGGTGGGATACCGGTTTGGGTTGCGATCTTAATATCCTTGACCAATCTCACCTCGGCGGGACAGTTCGCCGGGGCAGGTCTGATCATCGCTAATGCTTCCCTGTTCGAGATTACCCTAACCACATTCGTGATTAACATCCGATACATGCTGATGTCATTATCCCTCTCGCAAAAAATCACCCAAATGCCTCTTTTTAAAAAGGCGATTATGGCTTTTGGAATAACGGATGAGACTTTCGCAGTCGCTTCCCTGGAGAAGGGGGAAGTATCCTTCGCTTATATGATGGGGTTGATTACTTGCCCTTACTGGGGATGGGCTTTGGGGACCATTCTAGGGGCGGTTACAACTTCGGTATTGCCGGAAAAGCTCCAAAGTTCGATGGGTGTTGCTTTATATGCCATGTTTATCGCGTTGTTCGTCCCGGCGTCCAAGAAATCCAAAGCCGCTTTAGTAGTGGTGGTTGTAGCAATCTTCTGGAGCTCGGTTTTTAAATGGGCGCCGTATCTAAATCAAATATCATCCGGCTGGAGCATTATTATCGCCACCATTGTCGCAGCGACTATCGGAGGGCTCCTTTTTCCAAGGAAGGAGGATGAATTTTGAGCAAAGTACTGATGGCCGTATTTTTGATGGCGGCGGTCACCTATATTCCTAGGGTGTTTCCGGTTGCGGTTTTTACGCGCAAAATCGAATCCCGGTTTTTTAAATCATTTTTATATTACACACCCTTTGCGGTTTTGGGAGCGATGACTTTTCCCAGCATCCTTACAGCGACATCCCATTTTTACGGCTCGCTGGTCGGGTTGATTGTCGCCTTACTCCTGGCATATTACGAACAAGGACTGATGAAAGTGGCTTTGGGAGCGGTGCTGGCTGTGTATCTTTGTGAATTATGGTTATTCGCATAACATTTACTTTTATTACCCCATGTCATTGCAGCGGTTTATGCGGTGGATCTTTGTAACTAATCTACATTAACGGCCGGCTCAATGAGCCGGCCTATTTATAACATATTGTTAGAATAAATCATAATCCGGCCAACTGGGGATGGTTCTCACAATGGTCCACATCAGGTTGTCGAGATCGGCCCGCATCGCATTTAAGCGGGAGTCGTCTCTGGAATTGACATTGATATTAGAGGGATTGATTCATAGGTTGGAGGAGAACAAAGGGAAGAAGAGAAAAAATAGGGGTGTTCTCTTTTTTAGAGCATTCCTTAAAAGGAGGAACATGAGAAAGTCGTCGATCATCTTAGGCTTGATTATAGTCTTCATTCTTTTACAGGGCTATAACAGGTTAATCAGAGAAAATAAGGAGCCCGTCCCATCAAAGTTGCCGGAGAAACAGCAAATTCTGGCTTTTTACGAAGAAGGCTGGGATGGTATTTACGCCGGTTCTTGGACAAGATTAAAGGAAGTTAAGGAAAAAATAGATCTAGTTAGCCCGGTGTGGCTCGGTCTCAAAGCCGACGGTGGAGTAAACTGGGATAAAACCAACTACGATGCAGTTAAATACTTTAACGGGAATAAACTGCAATTTATACCTCTAGTAACCGCTAGTTCCGGACGGAACGGATCAGCGATCCTCACCAGTCCCAATTACCGACAAAATGCCATCAACACAATCACCGCTTACTTGGAAAAAGTCAATGCCGAAGGCATCTGTCTTGACTTTGAGTATCTTAATCCGGTTTTAAAAGAGGAATTCGTTGAGTTTGTAACAGAATTAAAACATAATTTGGCGGGGAAAAAGTTGTTGGTGGCGGTCTTTCCCTATCTGGATTGGAATGAACCTACTAAAGAAGTATATGATTATCAACGGTTGGGAGAAATATGCGATGGCGTTATCGTCATGACTTATGACCAACACCGGCCGAAAGACGCACCGGGGCCGGTTGCTGCGCGAGATTGGGTAATGTCTAATTTGAAATATTGTTTGACTCAAATCGACGCCGGAAAACTGTGGTTAGGTATCGCAGGGTATGGTTACCACTGGCAAACTGGGAAAAAGCGAGCGACAGCTTTACCGGCTTGGTATTGCCGGGAGAAAGCCACCCGAAAAGGCATCTTGGACACATATCATTCGGAGCTGGGAAATGATTATCTCGAATATCAGGAAGATGGTAAATTCAATCTGATCTGGTGGGAAAGCTCCCGGGGGATGAAGGAAAAATTAGAGCTGGCGGAGGAGTACCACTTGGCCGGTGTGGCTTTGTGGCGCTTAGGTTATGAGGAGGAAAAGTTTTGGGAGTCAATAACTGAATTTAGGTGAGTTCCGACATATGGTATAATAGTATTGAGTAAATAGGCTAACAGATCCCATTAATAAAACAGAACCTTTACTTAGATCTCGATAAGTTTTCATTAAAGGAGAACATGCTCGCCGATGGAGAACAAGACACGTGGTGACCGGGCCGTAGACGAACTATTGCGCCTCATCCGGGAACGCGGTTATAGCGCTGGAGAAAAACTGCCCAATGAGTATGAACTCTCGGCCCAACTCGGGGTTAGTCGTAATACGATCCGTGAAGCCGTACGGGTGTTGGCATCTCGTAATATCTTGGACATCCGGCAAGGGGCCGGTACCTTTATTTCACAGAAAAGGGGCGTAGCCGACGATCCGTTGGGATTTTCGCTGATGGAGGATAGGCGAAAACTGGTTGAGGATTTGATTCAAATTCGTTCGATCATAGAACCACAGATTGCGGCACTGGCAGCCCAAAATGCAACACCGGAGGATATTTTGCTCCTCGGTGAATTATGCGATCAATTGGAAGCATTAATTCGAAAACGCCAGGACTTTATGGAAAAGGATGTCGAATTTCATACACAATTGGCGATTTGCAGCCGGAATATGGTGATGTCCAACCTAATACCGGTAATCTGCGAAGGGATAACGGTATTTGCTACGACTGTGGTTGAACCGGAGTTTGATCAGACCGTGAAATCCCATCGGGAAATCTTTGAAGCCGTGCGGGAACGCCGGGCTGCCGACGCCCAGCAAGCAATGTTATTTCATTTGCTTTATAACCGGAACCGTTTTAGCCGGGATTAGGTCTATTAGATTAAAGAATTTCATAATTCATGATTTAAGCTTTGGCTCGCAATATATTGATAGATATATCCGGGCTAATCACTATATATTGTGGCCAAAGGGTTTATTAAGGTAATTATGCAATTCCCTCAGATAATTACCCCACTATTCGAAGTTAAAAAGGATAGATGGGGTTTTATTTTGTAAATTCATAGGATGATTATTTACCTAATTTTTCATAAAATGGTTCATTTTATAGACAATTTCAAATAACACTGAAAAATAGTATTGTTATTGATCTTATTAAAGTGGTATAATTAAAGTAAATCATAGGATGACTTCAGGAGGAAGAACATGACGCCTAGATATGATGTTTTGATTATCGGCGCAGGCGTAGTCGGCAGCGCAATCGCCCGGGAAATGGCAAGATACGAACTGCAGATCGGCGTTTTAGAAAAGGACCATGATGTTTGTGTAGAGACCAGCGGCAGGAACTCGGCGGTAATCCATGGCGGATTTGCCTATGAGATTGGAAGCCGTAAGGCTGAGTGCTGCGTCGAGGGAAATTTGGAATTTGACCAGGTCGCGCAGGAACTGGATGTTCCTTTTAAACGCACCGGCAAAGTGCTGGTTGGAAATACCGCGGCAGATTATGAAAGCTTACAAAAGACGATCGACGCCGGTAAAATTAACGGCAGTGTCGGCTTGGAAATGATTGATAAGGACCACCTTCACCAGTTGGTCCCGGCGGTAATCGGCGAATTTGCCATG
>JBLNDC010000262.1:0-9663 GCA_050261255.1 Bacteroidota bacterium | reverse complement strand
ATTGCTGGTTTTTTGGGAGGTCGGCGCCAGAAAGCAGTGGATTGATCCGTTTATCATGAGCCGACCGGGTAAAGTCATCGAAACAATAGTTGAGTTGTACCACTCCGGAAAGTTATGGGTCCATATTGCCACAACGGTTGGAGAAACGACCTTTGGCTTTGTAGCGGGCACCTTAGGCGGAACCTTAATTGCCATTTTACTTTGGTGGTCTCCAAAAGTCGCCCGAATACTGGAGCCTTATATTGTGGTTTTAAACAGCATCCCCAAAGTTGCCTTAGGCCCGGTCTTTATCGTTTGGTTGGGAAGCGGCACTCCGGCAATTATCGCGATGGCCTTGGCGATCTCCATCATTGTCACGGTAATGATGGTTTTTAACGGCTTTAATGAGGTTGATCCGGACAAAATTAAACTACTCAAAAGCTTCGGAGCAACCAGGGGCCAAGTGATGACCAAAGTTACCTTGCCGGCTTCGGTCCCGACGATTATCGCCGCTTTAAAAGTCAACCTGGGATTGTCGTTAGTGGGGACCATTGTCGGGGAGTTCCTAGTTTCCAAAGAAGGTTTAGGCTACTTGATCGTCTACGGAGGCCAGATCTTTAATATGAGTTTGGTAATGGCCAGCGTACTGATTCTCTGTGTGGTGGCGGTTGTTCTTTACTACGCAGTCAGCATTCTGGAGCGAAAGGTAGTTCGTTGGAAATAACGAAAGGCATGAGGTGCTAGGTTGGGCGCTGAGTATTAAAATGCTAGTTACTGATCGGATTAAACTGTAAAGAACCGTATCAATAATAAACAGCTTGATAGAACTGATTTATTTATTCTCTGCACCTCCGTACCTCTGCGCGAGAACAAAATAGGCTTATCAGATCAACCTTATTGAAAAAAAAATAAACATGAACTAAGGTAACTTTTTGAACGTTAAATCGTTAAAGATGATGGAATAAACAAAACCAGGAATGCCTAAAATGATATAGGAGCGAGTTTCATAATTACCTTTAGTAAATTTTGATACAATATATGGGGTCCAATACGGATTGGTCTATCAAATATTGTATCAAAATTAAGGAATTGCATAATTCATGATTTAAGCTTTGGCTCACAATATATTGATAGATACATTCGGGCTAGTCACTATATATTGTGGCCAAAGGGTTTATTAAGGTAATTATGCAATTCCCTCAAATGAGAAATATAGAAATTATGAAACCGCCTAATATAAAGAACTTTCTGAGATGCCAAAGTTTGTGTCGATTGTTAGTAATCAACACTGTTCATTGAATAAGAGATATGTTATTTTTTAAGTGAACCCATATAATTTTTTAGGGGATGAATTGATGCTAAAAATGAAACATAAAACAATAATTTGCATAACCATCTTTCTGGTCTGCGGCATTTTAGTTTTTGCCGCAGACCTCAGCCGGGACATGCGTCAAAAGCTGGAGAATATCCGAATGGCATCATCAGTCTATGACCGGGAAGGTCGGTTGGTGGGAAACCTCTATTTCTATAACCGGATGTGGATCGGGTTTGAACGGATTCCCAAGCATGTCAAAAATGCGGTGGTGGCAATTGAAGACTCCCGGTTTTACCAACATAATGGAGTTGACTTTAAGGGTATGGCCCGGGCCTTTTTATATAATATCATCCCCGGAGGCGGGATGCAGGGCGGCAGCACCATCACTCAACAACTAGCTAAAATTTCCCTATTGACTTCGGAAAGAACTATGACCCGTAAAGTCCAGGATATCAATTACGCCCTTCAAATCGAAAAAGTTTATACTAAAGACGAGATTTTGGAGTTATATTTGAACAGTATCTATTTGGCCCATGGCAACGTGGGAATCGAAGCAGCGGCCCGGTACTATTTTAATAAATCAGCCGGTCAATTAAGTTTGGCTGAATCGGCATTGCTAGCCGGATTAATCCAGAGCCCGGAGAATTACTCGCCGGTTAAAAGCCTGAAAAAAGCCAAGAGCCGTCGTGATTTGGTCCTCCGGAAAATGCTGGAACAAAAATATGTAACTAAAGCCCAATATAATGCTGCAGTAGCCAGCCCGGTCAAAATAGTGAAACGTCCTACCACTGCTTCTACCGGAGCTTATTTTCTCGATTATATCAAGGAGTATCTGATTAAAAAGGAAGGCTTCAGCGAAGAACAGCTAAGATTTGGCGGTTATAAAATCTACACCACTCTGGATATATCATGTCAAAAAGAAGCGGAAAAGGTGATGGCGGCTTTGCCGCAGACGCCATCAAAGACGCAGCCCCAAGGGGCATTGGTAACGATTGATCCGAAAACCGGAGCGATCTTAGCGATGGTGGGCGGGCGCAATTATGCGAGTAGTCAATATAACCGGGCGGTCCGCTCTTATCGCCAACCCGGCTCGGCCATTAAACCCTTTGTATATGCCACCGCATTGGAGCAAGGCTATACCGCGGCTACCATTTTTGAGGACAAACCCTTGACCATTACTTTACCTGACGGGACCGAGTGGAAGCCGGAGAATTACGACCGCGAGTATCGGGGCAAGATGACCTTACGGGAGGCCCTCCGTGATTCGGTAAATTCGGTGGCCATTCAATTACTGCAAGAGATTGGGATCCAGGATGTCGCCAATCAGATGGAACTAATGGGTATTACCAGCTTGGTCAAACAAGGGAAATTCCACGATTTAAATTTAGCCCCCTTGTCTTTGGGAGGTTTGACTAAAGGCGTCACCCCGCTGGAATTGGCTTTGGCTTATGTGCCCTTCGCCAACGAAGGAAATTATGCGCAGCCTTTTCCAGTCGTCAAAGTCGCCGACCGGCACGGCAATTTATTAAAAGAATTTAAACCTGTGCTCAAGCCGGTGCTTTCGCCCCAAACCGCTTATATTATAACAATGCTTTTGAAAGATGTAGTTGACCGCGGAACCGGAATCCGGGCTAAACTGCCGGACCGGCCCGCAGCGGGTAAGACCGGAACAACCAGCGATTATACCAATGCCTGGTTTGTGGGATATACCCCGGAAATGTTGACTGTGGTTTGGATGGGAAATGATCGCCAAGAACAACCCATGATCTACAAAGGCATGAATATTGGCAGCTCGACAACTGCCCAAGTATGGGGCGCTTATATGAAGGGCGCCACTCAAGGCCTTCCGGTAATAGATTTCACTGAACCTCCGGGGGTTATATGGGCCAGTGTCGACCCGGCTACCGGCGAGGCGGTGCCGGATTGGTCCGGCCGCGAGACTTATCAAGAAGTTTTTAACGAGAATAATGTCCCCAAAAGTCCGATGTACCGGATTTGGCGTTGGTTTTTCCCGGGCAAAAAAAGGATTAACGTACCCGCCGAAGGGTATCAAGATACCGACGAAACTAAAGTAGACGAAGAGATCCAAGAAACGGAAAACACCCAACCACCAGCTGACGGTGATGAGTGGGAACAGTTTTAACCGAGATTTGACGGATTAATAAGCAAAAGTAAATCACAGTTAGCGTGCTCGTGCTCAGCGAAAGCGGTGCTCGTCCTCGTAATCGTTTTTAATAATTTTACGACTTGCTTCTCCGATTACGATTACGCGCACGAGCACTACGGTTTTTGATCATATATTACTTTAAAAAGAGTGATAAAATGCGTTTAGATAGGTATTTGGCAAATATGGGTTGCGGCAGCCGGACCGAGGTCAAACGAATGATCCGGTCGGGAAATGTGACGGTTAATGATCAACCCGTTAAGGATGAATCATTTCAAATTGATCCCGGAGTCGATCTCGTCGTCTGTTGGGGAAGGGAAGTAGTCTACCGGGAATACATCTACCTGATGCTTAATAAACCGGCGGGAGTGGTCTCCGCGACTGAGGACCTGAAAGAGAAGACGGTTTTAGATTTGATCGATCCCAAGTATCATAATAAAGGGATCTTCCCGGTGGGACGTTTGGACAAGGATACGGAAGGCCTTTTAATTTTAACGAATAACGGCGAATTAGGACACAAACTGCTTTCGCCCAAAAAGAAGGTTCCCAAGCGTTATTTTGCTTCAGTAACCGGGACCATCAGCCCGGAAGATTTCGAATCTTTCCGTAACGGTATTCTCTTGGATGATGGGTACCGAACTATGCCGGCTGAATTGAAATTATTGCGTTCGGGCGATCCCAACGAAGTATTGGTCGTCATTCAAGAGGGGAAATATCATCAAATTAAAAGGATGTTTCAAGCTCTGGGCAAGAAAGTGGTGTACCTTAAAAGGTTGGCCATGGGTGAACTAACGCTGGACCCTAATTTGGAAAATGGCGCTTACCGGGAGTTGACGGAGGAAGAGATCGGGATTTTGTCTAGGTCGGGAATGACCTGAATTTGAGTTACTAAAAAAAGACGAAAGACCCTATTAAAGTCTGCTAAAGCAGGCTTTTTTTATTGAGATAGTGACTAGCCCGGATGGATCTATTAATATATTGTGAGCCAAAGCTTAAATCATAAATTATGCAATTCTTTAAATAAAACAAACGATCTGAGGTTGGCAGGGAATTTTTAAGAAGCCGCGAAGTTCTTTTAGCAAAAGGGGGTGGTTCCCAATCGCGGAGCGGCAAGTTAAAATATCTGTTCCTCTACTTTCGGTTTTCGCCCATGTAATTTCCTACCTCCAATTTCAATTGCAAAAAGGGGCGGCGTTGTTTCCTCCTCATTGGGAGTTGCAGTTTAATATCCTTTTGTCGGTATCGCTAGTTCTTTCTTTTTTACCATTTCTAACAAGGCAAGTAGTTGTCAAATGGGCGGTATTATGTTTTAAAAGTATGATTTTATTGTTGATTGGAGTACCGCTGGGGAGCTATCTCGGTATCGAACTGACTTTGTTAACAATTCTGCTGATTGAGATTATCAGTTATACCAAGTTTCATGAGGGTTTGATATTTTCCACAATCCTAATTGCTTTGATATTATTTATGCAACATCGTTTAAGGGCCTGGGGCGTCTTGCTTCCGGCGGCGTCGCTTCATGACATCCTATCAGTACTGACTTATTCGGTAGTTATTGTTTTTTTGACCATAAAACTGCAATCTCAAAATCATCTTCCCTTTAAGGAATTAAACCGCCGGCTTAACGAGGCCACCTTTAGATTGGCGGAAACAAATATTCAGTTACAGGAATACGCCGCCATAGCCGAAGAACAATCGGTAACCCAAGAAAGGAAAAGGATAAGCCGGGAGTTTCATGATACGATTGGATATACGTTGACTAATTTAGTGATGATGCTGGAAGCGGCGAAGGATTTGTATCAAGAAAATCCGGAGGAACTGACGGATCATTTGGAAAGAACGCGTGACCAGGCTAAAGAAGGTTTGTTAGAGATTCGCCGGACATTACATATTTTGCGTACCGAAGAAAATAGAACAAGAGGGCTGGCTGCCATTCAAAATTTAGTGAATGCGTTTACCAAAGCGACACATTTGGAAGTAGACCTCAATTTAGGCGACGCCCCGCTACACTTGGGGGAGGAGGTTGATTGGGCCGCCTACCGGCTGGTTCAAGAAGGAATAACCAATGCGATTCGCCATGGGAAAGCGACTCAAATCTATATTTCATTCTTCAGGAAAGATGAAGGGATCGCCATTCAAATTAGAGATAATGGTTCGGGAACATCTTGTATTGAAGAAGGATACGGTCTAATTGGAATGAGAGAACGGATTGAACGTTTGGGAGGAAGGCTAAGCACAGCCAGCAAACCCGGCGAGGGGTTTAAGTTGGATGCATGGTTCCCGCTTGATACCTGAGGAGGGGCAATGGAAAAGATTAAATTACTTTTGGTTGACGATCAAACTTTATTTGTGGAAAGCCTCAAGACGGTCCTCAAGACCAGGGCCAAGGACATGGTGGTAATCGGAGTGGCCAATGATGGCCCGGCAGCATTGGCGATGGTTGCCTTGGAGCAACCGGATATTATTTTAATGGATGTCCGAATGCCCGGCATGAACGGGGTGGAGACCACCAGGCAAATCAAAGAGAAATACCCCTTGATTAAAGTATTGATGCTGACCACTTTCGATGATGATGACTATGTCGTTGAGGCCTTAAAATTAGGAGCTGTCGGGTATTTGCTGAAGGATATGCCTCCGGCCGAATTGATCAAGGCCATTAGGACCCTTTATGAAGGCGGGGTCTTGATCTCTCCCAAGGTCGCCGCCAAAGTTGTCGACCGCTTAATAACCCCGACCGGGAAAGCCCGTAACCCGGATCCGGAAGTGAATTTGCTAGTCGATGAGCTTAGTAACCGCGAAAAAGAAGTATTACGTTTGCTGGCGCAGGGGTTAGATAATCGAGAAATTGCAGCCCGGTTGTTTATCGCGGAACAAACAGTAAAAAACCATGTCAGTGTTATCTACTCAAAGCTTGGAGTTCATGACCGGGTGCAGGCCTTACGCAAAGCGGATGAAATCGGAATTAAATAAATAATTCAAATTAGGCTCCGTGTGTTTGCACGGAGCTTTATTCTACAAAATCCTTTGACCTAAGCTAGTACTATAGTACTACTGAAAATTATATATTAAAACAGTACTTTTGTATCAAGGGTTATCAAACAAAGTATGTTAATATTTGATTAACGGAATTGAAATTTAAAAAGATTCCTGTGTTACAACTATATTAAAAGGAGGAGTAAAAAAGTGAAAAGGTTGACTGCTTTATTGTTATTAGGATGTTTACTCGGATTATTGCTGTTCACTATTCCCGGGGTACAAGCCAAAGGACCAATTGAAATTATTTACTATACCTGGGACGACCCAGCCAACAAGCCGATTGTTGACGCTTTTAACGCCAGTCAAAAGGAGATTTTTGTGAAGGCGACTTATTTACCTTCAGCGGAATTTGAAATCAAAATGGTGACCTTATTGGCCGGAGGCGCTACAGTTGATTGCTATATGCAAAAAAGGACGCCGAATATTTTTCAGGAAGTGGCCAACGGCACTATTGAACCGCTTGACAAGTATATCACTAAATATAAGTATAATTTGGAAGCCATTAAACCTTATCTGAACCAAGTTACCGTTAATGGAAAAGTCGCCGCGATACCTTTCAGAGGCGCCGGGTACTATACCTATTATAACAAAAAATTGTTTGCCGAAGCCGGCCAACCGACACCAGCCGACTATGTAGCCAAAGGTCAATGGACTTGGGATAAGTTTGCCGAAGTAGCCCGTAAAATGTCATCTGGTGACGGTAAACAATATGGCGCTTTTCTCCATAGCTGGCCGCAACTTACCTTTTTACCGGCAATTCAGGAAGGGGTAGACTTTATTACTCCCGATGGGCAAGTAGACTTAAATGCCAAATTATTATTATATAGTTTAAGAATGCGCAAAAGTTTTGAGAAAGAGAAAGTGATTATTCCGTTAGCCGAGATCAACGCCAGCCGGCTTCATTACTCAACCGCATTTTATAACGGCAACGTAGCAATGCTGCCGATGGGTGAATGGTTCCCCGGTTTTATGATTAACGGAAGGAACAACAAACTCCTTAAAGGTTTCACCTGGAATGACTATGGGATTACCCGTCTGCCTTGTAATACTCCGAATTATATTACCATGGGTCAATGTACCTTCAATCACGTGGTCGCCCGCTCCAAAAAGAAAGACGCCGCTTTCAAATTTATTGCCTGGATGGGTGGACCTGAAGGCGCGCAAGTTGCAGCCAAAGCCGGATTATTACCGGCCGTCATCGATGACAAAGTCATGGCGGTCCTGGCCGAGAGCGTTCCGGATAAAGAATCTTTGAAATATCTTACGGAAAGTGTCCCGGTCAAAGCTCAATGGTTTCATAAATGGGGCTCTAAATTGGAAACTCAAGTCCTTAATCCTTTACTCAGCGGGTATCTTGCTTCGGATCAAAACGATGGCGACTTTATCGCCGAGTTGGAGAAAGGCTGCAAAGACCTGATAAAATCGACTAAATAAAAAATAATAATTATCTAAATAGCGGTGTGACAAAAACCCTCAGGTTTGTATGAGATCACACCGCTATCTTTAAACAAAAATAGGCGCGTTTTGATAAGGAGCATGGACAATGAAACGCTATAGTTCACCAGACAACCTGATCACGGTTTCGTTATTTTTGTTACCCAGTTTATTGGGGTTTGTAATGTTTCTGTTGATCCCGATTATTTCAATGATTTGTCTTGCGTTTACCAATTACTCCGGTGGGGCGAATCTTAGTTTTATCGGTCTGGATAATTTTTTCCGAATCTTCGAAAATAATATTTTTCGAAAAGCAATGATCAATACGGGCTTTTTCACTCTGATTACAGTGCTGGCTGAGCTTTTTTTGGGGTTTGTTTTTGCGATCTTACTAAACAAGAAAATGATTGGTCGAACGTTTTTTCGTTCGATCTTATTCTTACCGAATATTTTGTCCAATATAGCGGTAGCTTTAGTATTTACACTGATCTTTAACGCCAGTAGCGGTCCAATTAACGGATTTCTGAAATCAATCGGGCTGCCCGGGCTGCCTTGGTTAACCAGTCCCAAAACTGCTTTGTTGACAATTGCTTTGGTTGCGGTTTGGCAATCCTTTGGTTATTATATGGTTTTATTCTTGAGCGGGCTCCAGACGATTAGTCCCGAAGTTTATGAAGCCAGCGAAATTGACGGCGCAAGTCCATGGCAGAAATTATGGCTGATTACGGTGCCTTTACTTAGCCCAACCACCTTTTTTTGCGTGATCATGGCCATCATTAATTCTTTCAAAGTATTCGACCAGATCTTTGCTATGACCGGAGGCCAACTTGGGGGTGGACCCGCCAGCTCTACAACGGTATTGGTATTTGATATTTACCAAAGAGCCTTTACCAATTTGGAAATGGGATATGCGTCAGCGGAAGCGGTGATACTTTTCGTGATTGTTTTAATCGTTACCATTATCCAATACCGCGGTCAGAACAAGTGGGTGACCTACGAATAACATCTTATCTAAAAGATAATATGTCGCCTTAATTCCAGATATCCCCAAAGAACTTATTGCGACATATATAGGTGGAGGAACTAATATGAAATACGCGGAAACGCTTGTGATAAAAGATATGTCGTCCCATAAACGACGGATCAATTGGATTGAAGTATTCGGGAAAATAACTAGTTTTACCTTTTGTTCCGTTGCGTCTCTATGTATTTTATTGCCGTTATTCTACATGATTTCAACGGCATTTAAAGCTGAGATGGATATTTTTGAGTTCCCAGTCCGCTTGATACCCAAACCGGTTACCTTGGAGAATTTTCAGCGTTTATTTTTTGATGCATCGGGTAAATTCAATTTTGAGTCATTTCCGATATATACCTTTAACTCGATAAAATTAACCTTCATTATCATGTTCGTTCAAATTATATCTTCAACCACTGCTGCTTATGCATTTGCCAAGCTTAAATGGAAAGGGCGCGAGTTTTTGTTCATGATTTATGTCGCGTCGATTATGATCCCGGCACAATGTGTTATTATTCCACAGTTTATCGTGGTGCGTAATCTTGGATTATATAACACTCATCTCGCCATTATTTTATTGGGTTCCTTTACGGCATTCGGGACCTTTTTAATCAAGCAATTTTTTATGACAATTCCCGACTCATATCTGGAAGCGGCCCGGATTGACGGGGCTAACGAGTTTTATATTTATTCACGGATTATGTTACCGCTTTCTAA
>JBLNDC010000261.1:0-5962 GCA_050261255.1 Bacteroidota bacterium | reverse complement strand
CTATCATACATTGCTGCCCATCGCCAGATATCCATTTGTTTTATTATTCTTAGAAATCGACCCCCAAACAGTCGATATCAATGTGCACCCAACCAAAACGGAAGTCCGTTTTTCCAACGATTCCGATTTATTTAAAGCATTTTACCATTCAATCCGAAAGACATTGACTGATAATGCTTTAATTTCCGAATGGATTGCCCCTGAAGAAGACCTTTTGGCTTTGAAATATCAAACTCTAAACACCAATCTCAAAACTGTTCAATCCGTTGAAAACCTGGCTATCAACTATCAAGAAGCCGGGGTCGGGCGGGAAGAAGTAGCTACAGTTAGAGAAATAACTGCTTTAAATGACGAATACCAACCAATTCCCAAATTTATTACGCCAACTTTGGAACCTGCGGTTAGTCAGAATTTTTATGTCTTTCCCAAAGCGGTTTTAAATACTTATATTATAGCCCAAGATGAAAAAGGATTATTATTTATCGACCAGCACGCCGCCCATGCGCGCATTTTGTTTGAACGCTATATGCAACGAACAAAAGAATTTCTAGGGGCCCAAGCATTATTAATACCGGAAACGGTTAATCTAAATTATGCTCAATTTAAAGTGGTTTCGGAACGTTTACCATTATTTGCGGATCTGGGTTTCGAGATTGAAACTTTTGGTGGCCAGACCATTATATTAAGAAGTGTCCCGTTGACTCTGGTAAATCTGAACTACCAGCAAATAGTTGTTGATTTGATAGATCAATTCATCAATTTTGAAATTTTTAAAAATCCTGCCGAAATTAAAGAGGCTTTTATAACCACCATGGCTTGCCGCACAGCCATTAAAGCCGGAGATAATCTCAATCTCCTAGAAATGGAAGCTCTGGTCAAAGATTTATTTAAATGTGAAAATCCCTATACTTGCCCTCATGGCCGCCCAACAGTTTTCCGAATTGGCCATGACGAACTAGCCAAAAAATTTTTAAGGCGTTAAAGATGAATCCATTAATCATCCTGGCCGGCCCGACTGCTGTTGGAAAAACCGAGTTGTCTTTAAAATTGGCGCAAAGTCTCGATGCGGAAATTATCTCCGCTGATTCGATGCAAGTCTATAAGCGAATGGATATTGGAACAGCTAAACCAAGTCGGGAAGAACGGAAAGCTGTGCCTCATCATTTAATTGATCTAGTCGAACCGGACCAAGATTTTTCAGTCGCCGATTACCAAAAATGTTTCGAACAAACTGCGACTGCCATTTATGTCAGAGGAAAACTTCCTTTATTAACGGGAGGGACCGGATTATATATTAGAGCATGTACCCAAGCCTTTAATTTGGAACCAGGAGAGCCACTGCCGGATTTAAGGAGAAAGTTAAAGGAAGAAGCCGAACAGTATGGCCCCGAGTATATTCATCAGAGGTTAGCTAAAGTCGATCCGGCGGCTGCCGTCAAGATCCATCCCAATGATGTACGTCGAGTGATCCGAGCCCTTGAAGTATTTCAAAATACGGGTGTGCCTATTTCTCAATTGCAACAAAAGAGAAACTATGGGTTTAAATATAACGTAATATACCTTTTTTTAAACCGGGAGCGGGATGAATTATATCGCCGGATCGAACTCCGAGTTGATCGGATGATTAGCGAGGGATTCATTGAAGAGGTACATTCTTTGTTGGAAGACGGTTTCCCACCCCAATTAAAGTCAATGCAGAGTTTAGGATATAAACAGATCTGTAGTTATTTACGACAAGATATATCCCTTGAGGAAGCGATCGCTTCAATCAAACAAGAAACAAGGCGCTATGCCAAACGCCAATTAACCTGGTTCAGAAAAGAACCAATAGATCATTTGATAAATATTTCTGGAGAATCCCAGGAATTTTTTGGTGATATTTTAAACTATATTGAAGGTAGATTAAGCATGAACGTCGAATAAGATATGGCGACGAGTTTTTTGGTGGAGGTAAAAATAATGAATAAACCAATAATTAATTTACAAGACGCATTTTTGAACCAAGTTCGTAAAGAAGGAATTGCAGTCACAATCTATTTGGTAAACGGCTTCCAATTACGCGGCGCCGTAAAGGGATTTGACAATTTCACCGTCATTCTTGACAGCGAAGGTAAGCAGCAAATGGTATATAAACATGCTGTTTCCACCATTATTCCCGCTCGACCCATACCCGAACTATCCCAGGGAGAGAAGAAAGAAGAGTAAAAGCCGATTTAGGGTTTTTCTAAGGCGTTTCTGAGAAATGTTAGGGCGGTAATTCATATGAGACTGAGCGTTACTTTATATTTCCATCTCATGTCAGCCCATAACGCCAATTTTTAAGGAACATTTATCGATTATCGCCGATTAATCTAATTAGGCTAAACAAAGTTTATAATAAGCTAACTTAGCTGAATAATTGTCGCCGAAATATGGCGACAATTATCGTTCATTTACTAAAAAAAATCACCTTTGTTCCATTGACGCTTAATAAGATAAAAATGTATAATTTGATAAAGAATCAAAGATCTATTCCAATCCTTTCGTTAATCGATAATTATCTTAAATCTTGATATGGGTTTACAGCAATTAAAAATAGGAGTAGAATAATGAAATTCACGAAAATGCATGGCATCGGTAATGATTATGTTTATATTAATGCTTTTGAAACCGAAATTACTAAACCGGAACAGTTGGCAGTTGCAATTAGCGATCGTCATTTCGGGGTCGGCGGGGATGGATTGGTTTTAATCATGCCTTCGAAAATTGCCGACGCCAGAATGAGAATGTTTAATTCAGACGGTAGTGAGGCCGAGATGTGCGGTAATGCCATTCGCTGCGTTGGCAAGTTCCTTTATGACCACCGGATTGTCAATAAAGAAACCCTTACAATTGAAACCCTAGCGGGAATAAAATTATTAAACCTCGAAACGAAAAAAGGTTTTGTTAGCGCCGTTAAAGTTGATATGGGGGAACCAATCCTTCAAAGTAATTTGATACCGGTCGACGGGGATTCCCGAATTATTATTGATGAACCGATAGCCGTCAATGACCGCAACTATCGATTTACCGCTGTTTCCATGGGGAATCCTCATTGTGTTATTTTTGTTCCGGAAATTACCGACACCATGGTATTGACAGACGGCCCGGCCTTAGAAATTCATCATCTATTTCCACGCAAAATAAATGTGGAGTTTGTGAAGGTTAACTCGAAAGATTCATTAACCATGAGGGTTTGGGAACGGGGAAGTGGAGAGACTATGGCTTGCGGAACTGGTGCTTGCGCCTCGGTAGTAGCCGCAATTTTAAATAAACTGACCGACCGATTAGTAACAGTGAAGTTATTAGGGGGAGAATTATTGATTGAATGGGAACCGGTATCAAATCATGTTTTTATGACCGGTCCCGCAGTCACGGTATTTGAAGGCGAATGGCTGCTTTAAGATTTTAGGATTTTCATATAAAATGAAGAAGTCAGGAGTTGGGAGCCAGCTAATGAAGGTTTTGGCTTCGAGGCATTCTTGACTTCAATTATTCTTAACCTGCTTTAAAATGTTATTAAAAGTCAGAGAAAAGAGGGCTCTTTTTTGAAGATCGCCACACTTGGACCGCGAGGAACCTATTCCGAACAGGCAGCTTTATTATTTGCCAAACGAATATTGCCTTCCGCTACAGATTCGGATGTTGAACTAATTTTTACTACCATTAACAATTCGCTCCGTTTGATCCAAAATAATCAGGCCGATTATGCGGTAGTTCCAGCGGAAAATATGATCGATGGTTTAATTGGCACTACTTTTGATGCTTTAATCGAGTATCAAGATTTCGTTAAAGTCTGCGATGAAATCAGTTTATCGATTAAACATAGTTTAGGGGCGGCACCCGGCGTTAAGTGGGACAATATTCAGCTTATTTATTCACATCCTTCGGCCCTTAACCAATGCCAAATTCATCTTGAAGAGTTATTTCCTCAAGCGACATTAATCCCATTGGTGTCAACGGCTGAAGCGGCAGAGCGCGTCCTTCGGGACCAATCTTTGACCACTGCCGCTATTTGTAGCCCCGCTTCAGTGAAAGCTCACGGTTTAGTTACCTATCCGGGAGAGATCCAAGACTATCTTTTTAATGAAACTCGGTTTTTGGCTTGTTCATTAACTGATGCGGCTCCTACAGGCAATGACCGGACTTTACTGGCGGTCCGCTATGGCGAAAACCATCCCGGTCAACTTTATCAAACCGCTAAATATTTGGCAGATGCCCATGTGGATTTGACTTTCATTCAATCCCGGCCTTATAAAGTCAAACCTCAGGAATATGTCTTGATTTATGAACTTAACGGCCATAAATCCCAACCAGAAATTCAAGCCGCTTTACGAAATATTGAGCTTCAAGTTCGTAAATCCGGCGGGTGGAAGAAGATTTTAGGCAGCTATCCTAAACGGGAGCGAGAAGATACTAATGGAACTATCAACTAAAGTTATCGAGTTAATTGAAGAATTAGAATTGGAATTACAGCCGGTGTTCGCCAAAATCTCCCGGATTGCCTTTAATAATCAACAAGTGATGCTTGACGCCTTTCAAACCGAGAGAATAGGATCCCACCATTTTCAAACAACTAACGGATATGGTTATCATGACTTAGGGCGAAGCGCTTTAGAAAATGTTTTTTCGCGGGTATTTAAGGCTGAGGCCTCCCTGGTTAGACAACAGTTGGTTTCCGGAACCCACGCTATTGCCTGCGCTATGTTAGGGAACCTGACTCCTAATGATGAACTGGTCATCGCTTCAGACTACCCCTATGAAACTCTTTTAGGAGTTTTAGGGATCCAAGTTGATTGTAAAGAAATGACTAGCATGACCGGTGGTTTTAAAGTAAAAATAATTCCACTTGCCCAAGATGGTTCCCTCGATTTGGAAAAAACTATACTGGCGTTGACCCCTAAGACAAAAATGGTCTCCTTCCAACGTTCTTGTGGTTATTCCGAACGGAATTCATTTTCGATAACTGAACTAAAAACAGTTTTCGCGTCAATTAAAAAAATCCAACCGGAAATAATCATTTTTGTAGATAACTGTTATGGCGAATTCGTCGAAGAACGTGAACCCTTAGAGGTTGGCGCAGATTTAATAGCAGGTTCCTTAATTAAGAATCCCGGTGGTTGTTTAGCCCCAAGCGGCGGCTATATTGCCGGCCGTTCCGACTTGGTAGAGAAGGCGGCCGAACGGCTTTATGCTCCTAAAATCGGTTCGGCCATCGGCCCATCATTAATCAATTTGCAACCGTTCTTTCAAGGCTTTTTCGAGGCTCCCCACCGGGTTAGCGAAATAGTCAAAGGCGCAATTTTAGCTTCCAGGTTGTTTCAATCGGCCGGATATATGGTTTCGCCGTTACCGACCGATAAGCGTACCGATATTATTCAAAAAATTTATTTTGAAAACTCTCCTGATTTAATCCGGTTTTGCCAGGCGGTGCAAAGGAATTCACCGGTGGAATCATATTTAACTCCTGAACCGGCGCCAATGCCCGGTTATCAACATCATGTAATCATGGGAGGCGGCACTTTCACCTCCGGTTCAACCAGCGAATTTTCAGCCGATGCTCCTCTGTTGCCACCTTTTATCGCGTTTTTACAAGGGGGGTTATCTTACACCCAAATCAAGCTATCGTTGGCCAGGATTTATCAAGAGATTTGTCTTTGAAAATAAAAGTCAAGTGTTTATTTTAAATTATTGGCAGGAATAGAAAAATTTAAGGTGAAATTATTTAATAGATAAGCGCAACATGACTTGTCAATGTCTTCCATTTTCGGACCGCTCTTCTCTTATAACATACATAAAGAAATATATATTGATGGGGGATAGCAATGGGATTAGTTGAAATAGCAATAAAACTGGGTATTGCTTTGGTTTTAGCGTTTTGGTTATACCGCGATTCAAGAGCTCGAGATTATTCCTGGACGATCTGGACTTTTTCACCCTTTAT
>JBLNDC010000260.1:0-3404 GCA_050261255.1 Bacteroidota bacterium | reverse complement strand
GTATGGTTTTAGAAAAAGTGGGAAAGACCAAAGTGTCTAAAGGGACTTTGAGTCTTGCTTCTTCTCCGATTGCCGGAATGGATGTCAATACGGTGATTGGAGTGACCGGAGATATTTTAGGCCAGGTAATTTATAGTATGTCTACGGATACAGCTCAAAAAATAGCTTCGGTCATGCTGATGGGCTTGCCGATAAGTGATTTCGATGAGATTGCGAAGAGCGCCATCAGTGAACTCGGAAACATTATAACCGGTAATGCCGCAACCGAATTAGGAAATAACGGTTTTTGTTGCAATATTACCCCTCCCTCTTTATTCATGGGAAAAGAAGTTAAAGTTTCGATTAAAGATTTACAAATCCTTCTGATTCCGGTAACGACTGATTTAGGCGAAATTCATATTTATGTTGCATTAAAGGAAGCGGAAAAATAATTTTCTACCATGATAGGATGTTCATCGATACTTTTTCCGGTTGTAACTGGCTTAGATGGAGGAAATATCTATGAAATTGGTTCAAGTTTCGGTCCTAGTTCCAGGGATGATTTTGGCCAAAGATGTACTGCAATCAAATGGCATTCTTTTGTTAAACAAAGATACAGTCTTGACCGCAGAATTAATAACTAAATTAAAATTCTGGGGGTTTAGCGAAGTAGAGGTTGAAGAACCGCCACTTTCTCTGAAAGACCAGCAAGAAGCGGCCTTAGCGCCTCAGATTGCCGCCGCTCATGAACGAGTGGTTGGCATTACTGAAAACATGATGTCATCCGGAGACGCCAAGGAAATCGATGCTAATATGCTCCGGGGAATGGTTGGGGATCTTGATTCCCAAATCGAACTGAATACGAATGTGCTTTTGAATTTAAGCCATATTAAGACTCATGATAATTATTTGTTTTCACATGTGACTAATGTAGCAATTTTAGCGATGATTATCGGTAAGGAATTAAAACTTAACGAACAAGAGCTGAAGGATTTAGGTTTAGCCGCTTTATTGCACGACTTCGGCATGACACAGATTAACCGTAGTTTATACGATAAAAGTCAGGCCCTTACTCCGGATGAGTGGTTGGAAATCAAAAGGCATCCAAATTATAGTTTAGAGTTGTTAAAAGGATCCGGAAGTTTTTCAGAAGCGATCCTCCGAGGAGTCCATGAACATCATGAACGAATCGATGGTAGTGGATATCCGCAGGGGATTAAAGGATCTGATATTCATTTATTTGGTAAAATTATCGCTGTCGCTGATGTTTACGACGCCTGTATCTCACCTCGAAAGCACCGTAAACGGATGACTCCCTATGAAGCTTTGAAAAATTTACTGGGCTTACCACACCTTTTTGATATTAAAATCTTAAAATCCTTTGTCGCTTGTATGGCAATTTATCCGATTGGCAGTTTTGTCAAGTTAAATACCGGTGAAACCGCAAAGGTGATCGGGATTAATCAAGGCGCTCCCTTCCGGCCCGAAATCCGAATTTATTTTGCCCAAAACGGCGAGATGGTGAAACCGCCAATTCGAATCAATTTATTTGACGGTCAATATATGCAAACTTATATTCAGAACACACTGGAACGTGAGGAATCGGAAAAAATTTTTGAAATGCTTGAAAAGAATCAGTTAAATTAATTAGGATAGTTAAACAAATCCGGAGCCAACCGGATTTGTTTTTTTCCTAATACACATAGAAAAATCTTTGACCAATCCCCGTGGCTTTGAATACTATACCTAATGTGCAATGGCCTTGGCTATTGTCACACAAATGAGGGGGAGTGGTTTTTTTGGATAAACAACGTTGGTTAATTGCAGTCTTAATTTTTAGTTTATTGGTGATACCGGTTAAAGCCGCACCTAAAAAAGAAACCATCAGGGTAGGTTACTTTCCAAATATTACACATGCTCAGGCAGTACTGGGAATAGCGGATGGGACGTTTCAAAAATTTTTAGGCAAAGAAATCGAGATTAAAAAATTTGTTTTTAACGCCGGTCCGTCGGTAATTGAAGCAATGCTTGCCCGCCAACTTGACTTGGCCTATATCGGGCCCAATCCGGCAATTAACGGATATCTGAAAACAAAGGGGGCGTTGTTAAAGATTGTTGCCGGCGCAGCCAGTGGCGGAGCGGCGTTAGTGCTCCGATCAGATTTGGGTGTTAAGAATGTTAAACAATTGGAAGGATTGAAGATTGCTTCGCCGCAAATCGGTAATACCCAAGATGTAGCCTTGCGGTATTTTCTAAAAAATAACGGATTTAAGCTCCGGGAGCAAGGTGGTAACGTGGCGGTTTTGCCAATCTCCAACCCCGATCAACTCAACCTATTTTTAAAGAAGGAGATCGATGGGGCATGGACTGTTGAACCTTGGGTCAGCCGGCTGGTGGATGAAGCCGGAGGAGTTGTATTTCTCGATGAGCGCAGCCTTTGGCCGGGGGGAAAATTTGTAACCGCTCATATTATCGCCTCTCAAACTTATTTAAAAAAATATCCGGTTTATGTTAAGAGATGGCTTCAAGCCCATATTCAGATCACTCAGAAGATCAATTCTAATAAAACCATAGCCGCCAGCGGCCTTAACCGGGAATTAAAGCGGATTACCGGTAGTTCTCTCCCGGATAAAATTATTACCCAAGCTTTTAGCAACCTAGATCTAACCTATGACCCATTGCCGAAAAGTTTACATTTATCAGCTGAACGCGCCTATGAATTAGGTTTTTTGGGAAAGACCAAACCGGATTTGTCTAAAATCTATGACTTACACTTATTAAATGAGGTTTTAAAGGAGTTGAAATTATCCCCGGTAGAAGTGGAATAAGTGATACTAATCATTTATTTATCTTTTTTGATACCGATAACTGGTTATTCAGTTATCGGTTTTTGTTTTCGATTCTTACTTGCCAATTAAGCCGGAATGACGCCTACCTTAGCCTTGTTAATAAATTATTCCAAAAATCGCCACTACTATTGGGTTTTGGTTTATGTTAAAATTTTTATGTTAACTTAAGGATGGCAATAGGTTAAATGCAACAGTTTAGGCTCTGTATTATAGATAGACGTTCACCCCGGTATGCTGGGGCAGATTAAAGGCTGAAAATATTGTAATCCACCGAAACCGCTAATGAACACTAATAAACGCAAATAAAACCTTTAAGATACCAGAGATTAATTAGCGTCAATTCGCGTGTATTAGCGGTTAAATTCATTAATCGTGTGTTATTTTCTAAGTAGCCGGGGCAAGCGATAGGATGAAAATAATTCTTTAAATTATGCTCGTGCTCAGCGAAGCGGCGTTCGTAATCGTAATCCTTTTTGTTGTCACAACCTTTACTCAATCGTTTTCCGATTACGATTACGGGCACGAGCACGGTAATATGCATTTTCTAAGTAGTTTAAAGATAAAAAAAATAAAGGG
>JBLNDC010000259.1:0-2635 GCA_050261255.1 Bacteroidota bacterium | reverse complement strand
AACCTTAATCCCCACCTCGTTAACTCCCTTGAAAACATGAATCTCGACTTTTCCTCCGGCCGGAGTGAATTTTAAACCGTTGGCAATCAAGTTAATCATAATTTGGCTGATTTTATCCTGGTCGGCGCAGATTAAGGTTTCTTCGCCATAAAGACCAATCGCGACCCCTTTTCGAACAAACTCGCTTTCAAAATTAATAACCAATTGCCGGATTAAGGCGGTTAGATCAAACTCCGTCCGGTTTAAAACTAAGTTTTCACTCTCATACCTAGTAAGCCTACCCAGATCCGCGACCATCCGGTTTAACCGCATTACTTCGTCATAGCAAACTTTCAACCGTTCCGGCTCCGCTTTCCAAATCCCGTCCAGTATGGCCTCGATATGACTTTGCAGTGTAGCAAGGGGGGTACGCAGTTCGTGGGCTACATCCGCGGTCAACTGTTTCCGGAGCTGTTCTTGTTTTGCGAGAGTTGAGGCTAAATTATTGATCGTTCCGGTTAATTGGTTCAGTTCACGGATGGAGGATTTTTCCCGGCTTTTAGTCTGATAAGAGCCTTTGGCGATCATTTGCGCGGTCTCGATTACCCTGGCAATCGGCGCGCTTAACCGTTTGGCCATTACGGCCGCTACGCCGAATGCGGCAAAAAGGGCCAAGGCCGTTACTCCCAATAAAATCCGGTTTAACGTATTGATGAACGCCAGGTCGACATCGTCAAAATAAAACGGTCCGAAATAACCGATTTGAACTACGCCCAAATTCTGAGCATCGCGCACCACCGGGTATTGGGTTTCCATATACCCGCCTTTCCAATTGGGATAACGACTAAACATATTCTTGGCCATATGCGAGATCATTTGCTCGCACAGCCCACTATTATGGGCCGTTGCATCCCAAATGATCCGGCCTGAATTATCCTTAATTTTTAAGATTAATCCCTGTTCCAATGCATTAATCCCCAGAGTGGCAATATCCTGAATTTGCCACTCCCCTTGGCCGTCAACTTGTTGGCTGATCGAAGCAACCACCTGCCGGTTACGCCGCTCCTGGTTTTTAATCACATAATTGCGAAACTGCTTTTCCAAAAACAAGTTGGCAAGTAGGCTAATCAAGACGACACAAATTAGAACCAATAAAATATATGAAGACGCTAATTTAGCCCGTAAACTTACCGCCATCTCATTCACCGCCGAACCGGTAACCGACCCCATGGACAGTCAAAATATACTGCGGGCGTTTGGGATCGGTTTCGATTTTTTGCCGTAAGTTCTTGATATGAACGTCAATCGTCCGGTCGAAACCGTCATAATCGTCCCCTAAAGCTATAGCCACAAGCTCCTCCCTGGTAAATGCCTTATTGGGATATTTTATCATAGTTAATAAAATCTTATATTCGTTGGGGGTTAAATTAACTACTTGCCCATTACGACTTACTTCATGTTTAAGACTATTAATCACCAATTCATCATTACCGAAAGAAATTATGTTAGCCAAAGGCACAGCTTCCTGTGAGGTACGTCTTAATAAAGCCTCTACTCTGGCAATTAACTGTTTGGGGCTGAATGGTTTAGTCACGTAATCATCAGCGCCAATATTTAAACCGGTAAGGATGTTTTCTTCCTCAGCTTTAGCGGTAAGCATGATGATTGGGACCCGTGATTTGCGACGCAAGATCCGGCAAATCTCTTCTCCGCTCAAATCCGGAAGCATCAAATCCAAGATGATCAACGAAGGCTGGACCCGATCAAAAAGCTCCAAGGCTTCTTTCCCATTCCCGGCTTCATAAACCTGATAGTTACTATTCTCAAGGTAAGATCGAACTACTTCGGTTATTTTAGGTTCATCATCGACAATTAGGATTTTTCTGGGTTCATTTGGCATACAAACTAGATCCCTTCTGGTAAATTATTATTATTGGTTTGTTAAACAAAGCTATAAATTTAAACAGTATCTATCTTGACACGGAACTTAATCCATTAAACTATTTTACATTGAAAGGTTTTAAAAACTTATCGACTTTGATTGGCTTTCCGTATTTATCCTTTATTTCTACCTTTGCGAACACCCATTCCGTTATTTTGACTGGATCCACACCTGCATCGATCAACGGTTTCGGATTCAAAACGAATACCATGTCTTTATCATTGGTACTCATATCCTTGGCCCATTCGAACAGATTGCCGTCGCCTAAAGAGATTCCATAATGGTCAAGTATTTCATGATAACCAATGAGATCGCGGTGGTTCTTAACAATTTGCTTGAAAGTTTCCAGCGCCGACTTTTTGGCGGCGGTTCCGAACTTAGCCTGCCCATACTTGAAAGGCATGGTGATTTTTCCGGTCGCGCCATCATAAATATATTGACCAGCAGGTAACTTGGTAGCATCCAAGCCCGCTTTTACAAAAGGCGCCGCATCAAACTCCAGGGATATATCCGGATTGTTGCTGCTAAAATCATTACTCAAGATAATTCTAGCCTTGCTGTCAAGCCCGTTGATACTCCATCCACCTTTGGCGCCGTCGAATGCGACTTTATCCGGTATGACCTTAGTCAATGCATCAAACGATGTAACGGCTACTTTTGCCACCAAATCTAAAGAAAGAGCATTGGTAACGGCCGGCAAGATCGCGAGTATGG
>JBLNDC010000258.1:0-4093 GCA_050261255.1 Bacteroidota bacterium | reverse complement strand
ATACTTAACCAACTGGACGGAGCTTCAGCCATCCCTCTGGTGGAGGAAGTAACCGTCCGGCCCCAGCTCCGGCCTAAACCGGCAAATGACATCCGGTTTTTAACAAACCAGCGGTAGGCTCGAATGACATCATCATTTGGTTCCCGCCAGGTGTCCCGGCAAAACTTGAATTCCTCCCGGCTGTACGGCGTGTGTATCGCGTAATGATACAATCTGCCGAACTTGCGCGGGTCGCGTAGTACCCGGAAGAAGTTAATCAGGCCGGAATCCAAGTCGTTGTAAATTTCAACTTTTGAAGGTTCATGCGCTAAAAGATAGTTAGCGCCTCCACCAAAAACTTCAACATAGATTTTGTGTTCCGGCTCCAGTGGTACCAGCTTGGAAACCATATATGATTTCCCGCCAAGCCAGACAATAGGGCTGCGCAATCTTTTCATGTATCCCATCCCTGTCATGTTGTATTGCTGTAAATCTTAACGCCATCCTGGCATTAATTAAGTTGCGGGAGCCGGATTCGAACCGGCCCGTGCCGGGTTATGAGCCCAGGGAGGTAACCGCTCCTCTATCCCGCAACAGCCCCGTTTGTTACTTAATTACCCCAAAATGGTCAACACGGGATCACATTGCCTGGGGTGGTTATCATATTGGGTGCGGGAGCGGGATTCGAACCCGCGCACACCGGGGTATGAACCCGGACGAGGTACCTTTCCTCTATCCCGCATTGGATGCCCCGTTTAGTTACCGGTACGGGGCCAAACGGTTATCCTTTAGCCATTTTTAGGCATTAGGTTTGAAAAGGAGGGCGGGTTTCCCGCCCAAGAGAAAGGGAGGTAGCCTGATGAAAAAGCCAAAAGAAAAATCCCAGTATCGCCTTCGTATACTGGGATTGTATCAATTCCATATTTTATTAAATAGCCCAATTAGTTCTAAGAAGCAGTTCTTAGACTACCTTGTCGAATAACCCAAGTTGATCCCTTTCCAAAATATATTTATCAATGATTTGGCGCACCCAAACATCACTAAGATCGTATTTGAGCGCCAATTCTTTCGGCTTCATACCTTTGTTGTAATCTTCAATAATAAGGCGGTCTCTGGTTGCCTGGACCAAACAGTCAAGCTTTGGCACATAGGTTGTTGTTCCGCCCAGGACATGGGAAAGCTTTAATAACGCTTCGGTGCCGATTGCTTGAGCCAGATCCTTGTAACCGTCCGGGATTTCTTCGAGTTTTACTTCGTTTAGCCATTTGTTCAGGTCCATAAAATTCACCCCTAATTTTATACTGTTTTTTGTTTCCTCGCAACCATGGATTTTAAAGCTTCTATAATTTTATTCGTCTCAGCGCGTGTTTGTGGCCATGGTTTTTTTATAATCCGTTTATTGAGTCCGATCCGGCGCTCCTGTCCCCAGCCGAGTTGTTCATATAGTTCATTAACTTTTCGGAGGTGGGCCGGGGATGGCAGGCCGCCCGGATCGCGGTCGGGCGCTTGAAGATATGGCTGTCGGTGACCCTTTTTATGACTGATTTTAAACCCTAACTCCCGAAACCGCTTCATTAACTTATCATATTGGATAAAATCCAGTTCCTTGGCTGACTCCACCCCGCAGGTGGAGCGGAGGAGATCCCGGTACCGGTCGTCATCCAGACCGAGCTTGGTCTTGGCCACATGAATCAGGGCTTTCTGTTTGGTTCCGATTAACATTGGATTCCTCTTTTATCAGTTCAATTTTGTGGTTATTTTTGATTAAGTGACTCTTCAGCGCTCTAAACGAAGTCCACATAGGCAGGTAATAGGTGAATTTCCTGTTTGGGTCGTAATAGTCGCCCAGTTCTTCACGCAACCGCTTGGACATTTTTTTGAGTGCGGCCCTCTTTTTTTGATTATGCACGTATCTATGTACCGGTTTCCAAAAGCGCCGCCGTTCCTCACAATCTAAATTTGTCCATTTCCATTGGATTTTACCGTTTACGTAAACCATGATTGCATTTTTAAACTGGTTCTGCCGTTCTAAACAAAGCGTTATCTCATATTCATCACATCTTAGTTTGACTAGTGAATAAAATGACTTTAAGCTTTCTTCAACCTCTTTCCATTCTTGTGGAGTCATGTTCCCTCCCTTAACTCACCGGCCCCAATTCGGGCGTTTTTATCTTCACCAAGCAGGTACAATGTATACTGCATTTGTAGCATACCGGGCAAATTTGCCGGTCGCAGGTACATCCTTTATACCATTGATTGTACGATTTCCCGCAGCAGACACAAATACGGGATCTTGGACCAAATGTCATTTTGGAGGCAACCCCCTTTCCTGGTTTTGGCGCTGGCCGACGAGCCAACCCTTCCGGATTATTTCTACCGTTTTTCCTTCGATCTCGGGAAGGACCAGCGGCCAACCGTGTTTAGTAAAATAGGCGCGCGCCTGGTCATACGTTAGTTCAAACTCCTGAAAAGTCATCCCGCCGCCGGTCATCTGATAGACAAAAGCAAAGTTGAATTTTTCGGCTGACAGGCGGCGGATGCAGAGTTGGTAAATGGATTTGATCTGGTAATCTCCGGATTGTTCGTTCATTAGGCTGTTTCCTGAAATTTTTCCCGCTTCGTTTCATACCAGAATACATCTTTTTTGTTCCGGCTCGCGCCCACCTGGGCCAGGATATCGTCGGGTTGGTTCTTGAGATTTGCCCGGTTAACGGTTTCCTTGATTTTGATGCAATCATTCAACCCGAGGTTTTTCAGCATGGCAATCGCATTTTTGACATTGCGGATAATGATTTTACCCGATGCCCTGAATCCGGTCTTTCCAAACTTCAGTTCTTTAGTTTTGCCTTTGATGTCAGCCCGGTTGTTGGTGACAAATTCCTTTAACTCCAATTCCAGCGCTGCAATGCGGTCAATATGCACCTTCGCTTTTTCGTTAGCCTCAAGCTTGAGATTGGATATTTCCAAATCCAATTTTGCCTTGATAGACTCTATCGCAATTTCATGTTCCCGGATTTCAAGGAGATGCAGATCCGCATCTTCCCAGCTTTTTAGCGCCGGTTCGGTCTCGATTCGTTTACGCATGATTTATACCTCCGTGAGTTTTTCTAACTTTTGATTCTCATCGCTAACCTTAGCGCATAACCATTGAATGTGTTCTACAAGTCCATTTATTACTTTGGTGTCAAGTTTTTTTATCTGTGTCTCATCGCCGTCAAATAAAGGACCGCATGACGCGCGTAATTCTTTTGCATAATCACAAATTGATCCGGCTGATGCCGCCATTCTAATTTGAATGGCTCGTTTTTGGTCCACTAAGATAACCTCCTTAGTCTTTTATCATCCCAATATAAAGTAATAACCCTGAGTTTATTAACCCGGTTTTTATTATGATACCTAGCTACTAATGGAGCCTCTTGTCTCTGCAACATTTCAGCCCGCAGGGCAATCCATCCCTTGATTACATCGTCGGCGTACTGTCCCGAGATTTCCAAGATCCGATCCGCCGACCGGGATGGGCCGCAATTGTATGCCGCCAGGGCGAGCCGCAGATCGCCGCCAAAACGGTAGAGCAGTTTTTTAAGGTATCGTGTTCCGGCCTCGATATTATCAGCATAATCAAAGACATTGCCGCCCTCCGGGCATACTTCTTTAAAGGTTTTATCCATTAGCTGCATTAAACCGCGCGCATTGGCGCGGCTGACCGCCGTCGCTTTGAATCCGGACTCGATTTTAGTCACGCTGGTCACTAACAGAGGGTCCAAATTGTGACTCTTGGAGCTAGCCAAAATGGCCTCGGAATAATTCAAGACCTGCACCAAAGAGAGAGAAGGATTTTTCCGGATAATACACATCTGTATCGCCAAAGTCTGCCTTCTGTCAAATTCCATTTCAAGCTCAATAATCCGTCCGTCCAAATCAACCAGTTTTTCTAATATTTTGTAAATAACCGCTGACTGAAGCATCGCTGCAGCGGCTAATAAAATGATAAACGCAACATGCCATTTTTTCACACTAACACCCCCAAGAGTCGCTTAAAAAAGGTTTTAAATCCTTTTTTACCGGTTTTTGAATGACGCTTAAACCATTTATAATCGGCGCTGTTTCCCGGCAG
>JBLNDC010000257.1:0-13818 GCA_050261255.1 Bacteroidota bacterium | reverse complement strand
GGGAAGATGCCGGATGGCAAGGTTCAAACATTCCTCACCGTTACATGCTTGCGCGATAACCTTGAGGTTTGAATTGCGCATTTCCAATATTGACCCTAAACTCTCCCGAAAAAGCTTTTGATCATCGGCCAATAATATCCTAATTGGTTTGGTAAGGATTCCTTCTTTCATTGTTTCCGTAAGAATCCCTCTTTCATTGGAATCGTTTATTATAATTATTCGCCCTGGTTGCTAGTTCTCCCTCTAAAAAACTCAGATGTAAAATCTTACTCACCTTTCCCATCTTCTTTAGTTACATCTTTAATCAATGACTTTATCCTCCCGCATAACTAAAAAAATTATCAGACTTTAAATACTTTGGAAGCCTGTTTCATCTCGTTGGATATAACAAACAAATTCTCAGCAGAGGTTGTTACTTCTTGCGCCGCTGCGCTTTGTTCTTCCGCGGAGGCTGAAATCTCTTCAGTGCTGGCCATGCTTTCTTCACTAATAGCCGCAATATTGGCAATCGCGTTGATTGCTTTTTCATTATCCGCGCTCATTTCTTTTGCTGCTTTTGCTACACGATTAATTTTGGCTAATACCGTTTCCAGTTCTTTAAAAATACCTTCAAAAGTTGTAGCCGCTTTACCTGCTAAACCCTTTCCTCCCTCAACTCTGGCAATTTCACTTTCCATTAATCGAACTGCTTGCTCGCCTCGATCCCTCATTTGTACAGTAAGATCGTCAATTCTTTGAGCGGCTTCCCGACTTCGCTCGGCCAGTCTACCCACGGCCTTAGCTACAACACTGAACCCTTTTCCATGTTCACCGGCGCGGGATGCCTCAATCGAAGCATTAAGTGATAATAGAGAAGTTTCATCCGTAATTTCCCTTATTTCCGAGGCAATGTCGGCAATCAATTTTGTTGATTCGTCAAGTTCTTGAATAACATTTCCCATTTCCTTAGTGGTAAAATAAATCTGATTTATTTCATTAGCAACTCGTGAGTGAGTTTTTGCCCTCTTTGCGCCGAAGATGCAACTTGTTCCGAAGAGCTTGCAATATTGAGAGTCTGTTCGGAAACTTCGCGAACGATTAATTCCAATTTTTCAATAACATTGGCAGTTTGGGCGACTTGTTCCGTCTGATTTGATGTTGCACTCGCCAATTCTTGCATCGCTTTGGCCACTTCATAAGCTGAATTACCTGAATCTTTAGCAGCTGTTTTTAAATTTTGACTAGCCTCGACAATTTGGTCCGATTCTTGATTCAGATTACTAATGAGACCACGTAGACTTTTGAGTGAAATATTTAACTCCTTATAAAAAGCAAATCGGATTTTAAGGTATCAGTCTCATTCCTAAATTGTACTGCTGAATTAAACATTTTTTGATTGACTTCTTGTTGTGAATCAATATATGTTAATACAATATAGCCCTGAATCGCTGCAAAAAAACCATTACCGCAATAACACATAATATCAAATGAAAAATACGTATTTTTTTGAAAAAAGGAAACGATAAAAGCAAAATAATCATTTTCCTAATATATTTTTTCAATGCGGCATTCCCCCGTGGTGTTCTTAAAGATTGATTCGACAATGTCATCAAAACTCATAATCGACCCAGAACTGACTATCAATATGTTTTAATTCCCTCTACTATTTCCGCAAAATAAAAAATAAAGGTCCACCAAAAAATCGGCAGACCTCTAATGTATAATTTGTTTTATTTGTTTCCTAATGCTTTTTGGGCTTCATCCGTGTTGATATTTTCAGTAGTCACAGCAAATACACCGGTATCGATAAACTCTTTAATTGGTTTTCCGTTAATTTTATCCCAAGCAGTTTTAACACCTAAATAACCCATATTATAAGGGCTTTGAACCATAATACCTTGATAAACGCCTTTTTTTACATAGTCTTGAAGAATAGGAGCGCCATCAAAACCAATGGCAACAATTTTACCGGCTTTTCCGGAATCCGCGATTGCCTTACCAACACCTATTGCCGTCGGTTCATTCGCTGCAAAAACCGCTTTCAGGTCCGGATGGGCTGCCAATACGTCGGTCATTTGGTTTAAAGCTTTTGCAGAATCGGCATCTGAATAATAAGGACCGACGATTTTCATTTTGGTTTTAGCTTTGATTTCATCGGTAAAACCTTTCGCTCTGTCAACGCAACTACCCGCACCCGCAACATAAAGCATCAAAGCAACTTTACCATTTTTTCCAGCGCGTTTGATTAACTCTTGAGCAGCTTTTTGACCGGCGGCGACATTATTCGTTGTTAAAAAAGAATCACATTTGGTATTCAACGCGGAATCGATACCAACCAAAGCAATCTTCTGTTGTTTGGCCTTCTCAGCAACTTTAACCAAAGCGTTCGGGTCGCAGGGAGCAAGGATAATTCCTTTTACCTTACGATTGATGGCGTTTTCCACTAGGGAAACTTGACCGTTGATATCGGTTTCAGCAGCCGGCCCATCATAAGTAATCGTAATGCCCAGTTCTTTAGCTGCGTCTTGAGCACCTTTATTGACAACCTGCCAATAAGAAGAGTTATTGGTTTTCACGATAACTGCAATATCCTCAGTAGCCGCTAAAACATTTCCAAACATAAAAATCAACATAAAAATTACAGCCATCATGAAAATAAGATTTCTACCTTTAAGCATATTTCGTCCTCCTTCACATTAGTTTTGTCTTACTTTCTTTACTATCGAATCAGGCTTTTTTGTTTCTTAACTGGTCAATATAGACCGCTATGATCAAAACACCTCCTATCGTCATTTGTTGGATGAATGAAGAAACTCCCATCATATTCAACCCGTTACGCAGTACCTGGATAATAAAGGCTCCAATCATGGTTCCCATGATTGTTCCCACTCCGCCCATTAAGCTTGTGCCTCCGATGACCGCCGCAGAAATGGCGTCAAGTTCATAACTTTGCCCCGCAGTCGCTTGAGCTGAGGAAAGCCGCGAGGCCAATACTATTCCGGTTAAAGCCGATAAAAGCCCGCAGATGGCATATAACATATATTTTGTACGAGTAATGTTTAGTCCGGAAAGACGCGCCGCCTCCTCATTGGAGCCGATCGCGTAGGCATATCTTCCCAGCCTGGTTTTACGCAGAATAAAACTGAAAATCAAGGCTACCAGGAGCATAATAATTACCGGAACCGGAATGGGGATCTCCAATCCTTTAATATGCCATGTTCCTCCCAGTAAATCAAAGAACGGATCAGTAACCGTCAGCGGCGCGGCATTGGTAATATAAAGACCGGCGCCGCGGGCGATCATCATCATTCCAAGAGTGGCTATGAAAGGCGGCAGTTTCATCTTGGTGACAACAAAGCCGTTAAACAATCCACAGACAACCCCCACCAGCAAACCAATGAGAACGGCCAGCGGCGAAGGTAACCCGGCGTTCATCGCCAATCCGGTGACAACACCGGAAAAGGCTAGAACAGAACCGATACCCAAATCAATACCCCCAGTGATAATAACAAAGGTGACCCCGATGCCCATATAAGAAATGATGCTAGTCTGCAAAGCAACTGTAATCACATTGTTGATTGTCCTAAACGGCGGACAGATAATGTAAAAAGTTATAACCATCAACAGTAAAGCAGCAAAAGACGCAAATTTCTCAAGCCAATTGCGGTTAAAGCCTGATTTAAGCTTGTTTTTGGTGAATACTTCCACGATATTCATGTTAACATTACCTCTTTATTCTGATTTTCTAGTCCGGTTGCTAGATTTAATATGCGCTCCTGAGTTGCTTCGGCTTTAGTGAGCTCACCGGTGACTTTCCCTTCATGCAAAACAATAATCCGGTCACTCATACCGATGATTTCCGGAAGTTCCGAGGAGATCATGATAATTCCGACACCTTGATCGGCCAAGGCGTTCATCAACTCATAAACCTCTAGCTTTGCGCCAACATCTATACCCCGGGTAGGTTCATCAAAAATAACCACTTTGGAATGGCGGCACAACCACTTAGCAAGCACAATTTTCTGCTGATTGCCGCCGCTTAAATTAACAACCTTCTGATCCAGACTTGGCGTTTTAATGCTTAAATCAGTAACAAACTTTTCTGAGATCGCCTTTTCCTCCCGTTCGGACATAACCCCCAAAAAGTTGGAGAATGATTTGATATTCGCCAAAGTAATATTCTTGTCTACTTCCAATTTCAAGGCAAGCCCGTCTCTTTTTCGGTCCTCGGGAAGATATGCGATACCTGCTTTAATTGCTTCCAAAGGATTAGTAACTCTAATTTCTTTTCCTTCAAGCAAAATCCGGCCCTCATCTTTACGATCGGCACCAAAAATCGCTCGGGCTAATTCAGTTCTCCCGGCTCCCATCAAACCGGCAATACCTAAAATCTCACCTTTATGCAACTGAAATGAGATATTTTTAATTACATTTTTTCGAGAAATATTCTGGACTTGAAAGATAATTTTACCAATTTTTCGTTTATGAGGCGGAAATTTACCGCTAAGCGTTCGACCGACCATTTTGGCAATAATGTCATCCAAAGTGAGCTGCCCATAATCCCATGTCCCGATATGACGGCCATCCCTTAAGATACTGATACGATCCGCGATAGACTTTAGTTCTTCCAAACGATGTGATATGTAAAAAATACCCACACCTTCATTTTTTAATTTATGGATAATCTGAAATAGTTCATCGATTTCCGACTCACTCAAGGCTGAGGTCGGTTCATCCATGATTAAAATTTCCGATTTAACTGATAAAGCTTTACAAATCTCGACCATTTGTTGTTTTGAAACGCTTAAATCCTTAACCAGCGCAGTCGGTTTGATATCCAAACGCAACGATTGTAATATCTCGGTTGCTTTTTGATTCAATTTTTTTTCATCAAGAATTCTATCATACAAGAGAGGCTCCCGTCCCAAAAACATATTTTGAGCTACGGTAAGATGGGGAGCCAGATTCAATTCCTGATGAATGATACAAATCCCTAACCGCCCCGCTTCTTGAACATCATGAATGGATGTCTTTTGCCCCTTTAAATACAAAGAACCATGGTCTGGCTGATAAATGCCGCTTAATATTTTCATTAAAGTTGACTTACCCGCGCCATTTTCACCACATATTGCATGAACTTCACCCTTGCGCAAATCCATCGAAACGTTATCGAGCGCTACAACCCCGGGAAAGATTTTTTTGATATTTTCAATCTTTAAAAGTAGTTCACTCATTGAAAAATTATCTCCTTTATACTGGAAAAGCTTCACATTATTATTGTAATATTGCAATCATCATTCTAACACAAGAGGAAATCGGTTCCGTTAATATCGTTTCAAGTATAATAAAGTGATCACAGTAAAACGTTTCGCGTATTAATGAAAAAAATTACCTATCTGAAAAATTGAATTGTTTCCATCAACAATCAAATTGGGCATCATTATTAAATGATATCTTAATTTTAATAAAACATGATGTTTCCCAACATAATAGCATTATGGCGATTCCGGAATTATGCGAATTAACAAAAGGATTTTGTGTGTTAATTTCTATATCGCGAAACGTTTTGTTAATTTAATTTTAACATTTAATTCTTAAGAAGTCAACCCTTTATTAATTTATTTGAAACATTATTGAAACATTATAACGGCTACAATTTCCGGGTTTAACCCCTTTCAGTTATTCAATGACTACTCCTTTTTTAAGGATAATATTGGCATAGAGTGCTGATTCACCTGTGGCCAACACAGCATAAGCCTGTTTCGCTCTTTCATAAAAGGCAAACCGTTCGACATGTTCAAATTCCGCCGCCTTCGGATTGAATTTTTTAACAATAGCCCGGTATTCATCCCAAATAGGAGTTTTTACGTCATCCCCCGGTACCACCGCCATTAAAGCCACTGGATTTTTAACATACGGGTCAAGCGGAAAAAACTGTAAAATGGCATTCAGCAATTCCGGCGCATTATGCCCGTCCGCTCTGACGATCCGGCGGGCTATGGCCTCTGCCGGAAAATTGCCGTCGGCGATAACCAGTTCATCACCATGTCCCATTTCCATCATAATTTTAATCAGTTCCGGGGAAATAATTTTTGGAATTCCATTTAACATAATAATCACCCTTATTAATAAAAGTTGCCCCATACTCTAAACTACTCTTCTTAATATTTATATTTAGTATGGGGAGTATAATATAATACCTTTATAATTAATCAAAAAGGAGGAGAGAGTGTTTTTTAAAATTTATAACGATGTAATTTCTCCGCTAAGATCCCAAAGGTCTTCCCAGCCTTTAGCGCCTTCCCATAAGAAGACCTGCCCTTTAATCAAACGGCAATTCTTATCTATCGTTGCGATTTCCTTCATTTCTTCATCAGTTAACGGGTCAACCACCGAACCCATCAAATTGCTCAGATATTCATTACGGTAAATTGAAAACGGAATTGGAACTTGCCCGCGTTGGACCGCCCATTTCACACAAATAACCGCCGGGTGGACGTTATGGCGTTGGGCGATTTTGATAATGACCGGATCTTGAATATCTACCGTATCGGTTTCCGTTTTATCCCGGTCCGGACGGGTCGGCGAACCGATGGGACAAAAACCAATCGGGACAATGCCGTTATCAATCACAAACTTGAAGAACTCGGGTTGCTGAAAATGAGGATGCAACTCCATTTCAATGCAAGCCGGTTTAATCTTGGCATCCCTTAATAATAGTTTCATTTTCGGAATGGTCATATTGGAAGCGCCGATATGTTTCACTAGGCCAATTTCAACCAGTCGCTCCATTTGCCTCCATACTTTCATATATTCTTCGTGAATATAAGGTCGCGCATGAGGATCTCTTGAATCTACGCTTACTCCCGGAGCATGATAGTTTGGGAACGGCCAGTGGACTAAATAAAGATCGAGATATTCCAGTTTTAAATCTTTTAAAGTCTTGGCGCAGGAAATTAAAACATCTCCATCGCCATGCATGTCATTCCATACTTTAGAGGTGACCCAAAGCTCTTCCCGTTTGACTCCCGTATTCAAAACTTCTTGAAGGGACTTGCCAATCAAATGCTCATTGCCATATACGGATGCACAGTCTATATGCCGGTAACCAACTGAAATAGCCCCTTTTACAGCTTCGGCAATTTCTTCCCCGCTAAAACGATCCGATCCGAATGTGCCAAGCCCAACCGCAGGCATTTTCGCGCCTGTATAAAGTGTTCTTTGGGGTACCTTTTCCGGATTGACCCCATCCGGCGCGAACGTCCAATTTTGTACAGTCATCTAAAAAACCTCCTTGAAAGTAATATGGATTCTCTTATCTCAAACAAGCTCATATTTTATTTGTTTCAAAAATTTGTCAACTAATTCCACTGAAACCATTCCTGTCTCAAAAAACTGGGTATTCGCCATACCTGATGCCATACCAAGCCGAATGGTTTCAATCGGAGGCATGTTACGAGCTATTCCCACCGCGCAACCCGCAACAAATGAATCACCTGAACCAACAGTGTTTAGCACTTCAATGGCAGGTCCGTAAAAATGATATACTTCATCAGCGATTCCCACAATACAGCCATTCTTACCCAAAGTAATACAGGGTAATTCAATTCCTCTTTGCCGTAGTTGGCGAATTGCCGCAGCCTGTTCTTCCAATGTAACCAAATTAAGACTTAATAGTTTTTCTACCTCCTCCTGATTTGGTTTTATCATATAAGGCAGACCGCTAATGCCATTAGCCAAGGCTACGCCGCTGGTGTCTAATATGAAAGGGACGTTTTGGATTTTTGCCTCAAAAATCAACTTTCGGTAAAAATCCGACGGCGCCCCCTTTGGCAAGCTTCCCGAAGCAGTAACTACCATACAATCACTTAATAACTGTCGATAATGTTTTATGAAGTTTTCGCATTCGGTAGGCGTAATTGTTGGACCAGCTTCCAACACTTCAGTGGAGGTATTATTCTTTTGGTCGATCACTGCAATACATATTCGAGACTCTCCGCTGATTTGCATAAACTCAGCGCTAATTCCTGATTCCCGAACTTTCTGCGCAATAAACCTTCCGTTGCTGCCCCCTAAAAAACCTGTAACCACAACGGATTCTCCCAAAAAATGACTGACCCGGGCGACATTCAAACCTTTACCGCCTGCCGTTGCAGTCATATCCCGGGGGCGAAAAACCCCTCCCACCTTAAAATCATCCACTGCATAGACTTTATCGATTGCAGCATTTAAATTTATGGTCAAAATTTTTCCCATTTTTCCCTTTTCCCATCATTCGCTTAACGAATTAAATATTTAGCTTTATAAATCATCTGCCAAACCACTGGAATTACACAAACGGATTTTCTCCCGGACCACTTTCTTAACAGCTTCCTTAGCAACTCCCAAATAGTTTCGGGGATCGCTTTCGTTCGGGTTATTAGCAAGACATTCTCGGATAGCCTTAGCCATTGGAACCTTTAGTTCCGTAGCGATATTTATTTTGCAGATCCCTCTCCTAATCGCTTCCCGAACACTTTCATCAGGAACACCGGAAGCGCCATGAAGCACTAAAGGTATAGAAAGTAAATTATGTATCTCTGTTAAGCGTTTGAAGTCTAATTTCGGTTCACCTTTATACTCTCCATGCGCTGTACCGATTGCAATCGCTAAAGTGTCAATTTCTGTTTTTTCAACAAAATCCTTGGCTTCTTCCGGCACTGTAAAAGTTGCCTCACGCTCATCCACTGTGAGTTGATCTTCTGTTCCGCCAATCCTGCCGAGTTCCGCTTCAACCGCCACTCCGGCAGACTTTGCAACTTCCACTACTTTTTTGACCATGGCGATGTTCTCAGCATAATCTAATTTGGAAGAATCAATCATCACTGAGGTATAACCGTATTGGATACACTGAACAATGGTCTGAAAAGAACTACAGTGATCAACATGGAGCGCGATCGGAATCCGGTAAAGGTCGGCGGCGGTTTTGACGATGGCTCCGATATAAGGGATACCGGCATGTTTTAAAGTTCCCGGGGTGGTTTGAATCATAACCGGGGCTCTTTCTTCGGCAGCAGCTTCCACAACCGCCTGAACGGTCTCCAGATTGTGCACATTAAAGGCTGCAATAGCCACACCTTTTTTCTGCGCCGCTGTAATAAATTCCAAAGGATTGATTAATGCCATGATGGTTCCTATCCTTTCAAAAGTATTTTTCCCTTAACTTTGCCTGGAACCGCCAAATCATCAAAAGCGCTGTTGATTTCGGAAAGGGGAATTACCCGATCGATTAATTCGTCGAACCTAATTCTGCCTTGTTGAGTATAATAACCGGTCAACTCCCATTCTCTGCCGGGAAATGGTGCGGAATAGGACATCCAGGAAGCACGGACCGTCAATTCTTTGCGATTCATATATTCAAATTCTTTAGGCGCTAAAGTAATTGGCCGCGAGGGTGTACCGATAAACATAACATGCCCTTTGTTCCCGGCTATTTCCAAACTTAGTTTCTCCGTAAATTCAATCCCAGCGTTTTCAACAACCATTTCAAAACCATGTCCGGCCGTTAATTCTCGAATTTCTTCTTTAAAATCGGCATCTCCGGTATTGATACAAAAATCAGCGCCATATTCTTTGGCCAGTTTAAGTTTGTGGGAATCAATATCCAAGGCAAATATACGTTTTGCGCCTAGTATCTTGGCAAATTGCAATGCCAAAATTCCGATAGTTCCGCAACCGACTATGGCAACATCCGCACCGCCGCGAAAATCCATTATTAACAGGCCATGGAGAGCAACTGTCGCCGGTTCAAAAAACGCGCCATGTTCGAAAGTTACACCCTCAGGCAATTTAACAGCGTTGATGGCCGGCATTTTAACCAACTCGGCCCAACTGCCGGGTATCCTTGACCCAATAAAAGTATAATATTTACATTGCGAATACCATCCTTGCTGGCAATCGGAGCATTTCAAACACGGAATCAAAGGAGCCCCGACAATACGTTCACCTGCTTTAACATTTGTTACCGCCCGACCAACCTCGACAACTTCACCGGAAAATTCATGCCCCAGAACAATTGGGTAAAAATGAGCCCCGTTTCCCAAGACGCGTGGGAGGTCGGATCCGCAGATGCCGGTTGCTTTCATCTTAACTAAAATCTCATAATCATTTATACGGGGTGTTTCAAAATCAGTGTAACGCAAATCTTGGGATGCATATAAAACCGCTGCTTTCATTGGCTTCCTCCTACAAGAAACTTTTCTATTGGTTGACTATCCTATCGAGAATTTCGTAACTATCCTTCAAATTTTGATATAACTCCTTATAAAGCTTGAAAAACTTTTCATACTTGCAATGATTATTAAGTGAAGGTATGTGTGTTCTTTGAATACGAACGGTTTTTTGAATTGCATCTGTAAAACTTTGATATACACCGGTTCCGATACCGCCTAATAGTGCTGCTCCCAGCGTAGTGGCGTGATCGGAAAAAGGCACATGTATTGTTTTTCCTGTAATGTCAGCCTTAATCTGAGTCCAAACCCGGCTGTTGGAAGCTCCTCCTACACTAATTAATTCTTTCACATGAGCGTTAACTTCTTCAGCCGTCTTTAGGTTGTGTTGCAAAGAAAACCCGACACCTTCCATCATTGCACGAATAAGATGAGCTCTGGTTTTATCATAAGATAGTCCGAAGAACACTCCCCGCGCTTTACTATTCCAAATCGGAGAACGCTCCCCAGCCATATAAGGCAGGAAGATTAACCCATCCGAGCCCGGCATTATCATTGATGCTTCATCACTCATGACTTCAAAAGAGTTCTTATGGTCTTTCTTGCCGACCTGCTGTTCATAATAGCCCAATTCCTGGTTGAACCATTTCAAGGTTCCACCGCCGCCCACGGTGCCACCCTGTAGTAACCATAAATCGGGGATAACATGATATCCAAGGATCAATTTGGGATGGATCAGCGGTCGATCTAATAAAATACTCATTCCACCCGCTTGCCCTCCCTGTTCCTGAGTTTGGCCCGGTTTAACCACTCCTGCGCCTAAAGTGCAACAAGCCGCATCAAGTCCGCCGGCAACCACCGGAATTCCGGCAACCAACCCTGTTTCCGCCGCAGCTTTTGAACTTACAGTTCCAACCACATCATGGCAATGGAATAAAGGCGTCATTAAGTCCAGGGATATTCCCATCCGTTCCGCGGCGTTTTCATTCCATACTCCTTGGGCCATATCAAAGAAATGAAAACCGTAACATTGAGAATAGTCTTGGGAAAACTCACCAGTTAGTTTATAAGTGATAAAAGCATTACTTTGGAGAAACTTTACGGTTTGATTGTAAATTTCGGGTTCATTCTCGCGAACCCATAGCATTTTGGGAGTGATATATGACGGATCGATGGGATTACCGCTTAAGTGAATCAGCCACTCTTCACCCAAAGTCTCTCTTAGCCAGGCAGCTTGTTTTTCGGAACGACGATCCAGCCAAATCATGGCTTTTCTAAGGGGTACGCCGTTTTTGTCCACCGGTAAACAGACCCAACTAATTCCGTCCGTCCCAATTGCAGCAATCTCATTTGGATCAATACCTTGAATGTCAATTAAGTTATGAATCCCATGACAAATAATCTTCCACCATTCGAGGGCGTCTTGTTCGGCATAACCGGTTTTGGGATAAACTGTATGATACATCCCAGTTGCAGTAGCAACGACCTGACCCTCAAAATCAAAAACTGTAAGTTTACAACCGGAAGTACCGCTATCAATTCCGAGTAAAAGACGTTTTGACATTAAGCGTTCTCCTTTTATAATTTGCGCAAATCATCACTTTCTTTCAATATCAAACGAAACGTTTCGTTTTTGCGGTAAAAAAATATCATACTAAACTTTTTTGATGGAATCACGTAATAATAATTCGGTTTTTAACCGTGCTACCAAAGGAAATCCGCTTAAATCACTTCTTAACCTTTTCAAAAGAACCCTTGCGGCAGTTTCCCCTATTTGTTTTACCGGCTGAACAACGATAGATAGGGGAGGCCTAACAATTCGAGCAAGGTCCAGATTATCAAAACCAATAAGCGATAAATCTTCCGGGATTTTAATGTTATTTTCATTAATCGCAATAATACTACCAACCGTCATTTCATAGTTGGTCACATAAATCGCAGTTGGGGGCGGATCGATCCCCATCAACTCCTGTAATAAATCATACCCGCTTTGGATCTTATAATCACCGTATTTTATCAAACACGGATCTACATCTAAGCAATAATCTTCAAGGACGCGAATATAACCTTTCAACCGTTCCTGAGCAGTATATATATTCTTAGGCCCTACAATAATTCCAATTCGTCTATGTCCGTTCACTATAAGTTGCTCAACGGCATTGTAAGACGCATTCAAATTATCGACCAACACCACATCGCAACTAATATTATTTATCAAACGATCAATCAAAACTATAGGGATTCCCTTGTCAATAACCATTTTAACCAGATCATCATTATCGAACAGGGGCATCATTACAATACCATCGACCATTTTATCAAGTAAAAATTGGAGCTTTTTTTCTTCCAACTCCGAACTCTCTTTATAACCGCATAATATTGTGCTATATCCCTCTTGCAATAAGATACTCTCAATATACGACACTATGCTTGTAAAAAAAATATTTTCAAGACTTGGAATTAACACACCTACCGTCATAGAGCGGCTAGTTTTAAGTCCTCGCGCCATTTCGTTAACTTTAAAATCAAGCTTTTGAATGGCTTTTTCAATTAGTTCTTTATTAGGTTCTAAAACATTACCCCCATTCAAATACTTGGAAATTGTCGATATCGAAAGGCCGGTATATTTAGCAACATCTTTGATGGTTGTAGCCATAACTCTTCTCCTTTAGTTACGTGGAACGTTTCGCGTCCTCAATTTCATTTTAACTTATCATCTGCTAAAAGTCAAACTTATTTAGAAATATACTATCTCTCAATCAGTGCTTTTCATTCATTTTAATACCATCTAAATACTACTTGATACATATAAAGACCTAACCTATCATCCAATAATCGACATTTAAAAACAAATATAAAGGTCTATTTTAGCATATCTTTCTTCAAATTCTTAATCTCAATTAATCCATTTATTGCCTTCTAATTCTTTACTTTGAAAATCATTGTTAAATGTAACCACAACGGTAACGACTATCAAACTCGGGGAATTCTTTTTCTTAAAAAACTAAAAAGGACCACTCAATTTTTTATTATTCCGGGAATTCTTCCTGTTCATTACCCATTATAGATATGCTAAATTAAAATAGCTCAATAACACAAAAAAACCCAGCTTTAGCTAGGCTTTTAATAAACTTTTGGTAGTCCTAACGAGATTCGAACTCGTGTCTCCGCCGTGAGAGGGCGGTGTCCTAGGCCTCTAGACGATAGGACCGAATTGAATTGTGAAGAGTGAAGTTTGAAGTTTGAAAATTAAACCTTTATTTAACTTCCGACTGCTATCACCAATTACATCTAGTTTCGAAGAATGTCGAGCGAGATGTTTTTAATTCACACTTCACTCTTCAGACTTCAAACTTTTCTTTTCTTTGGCTGGGGGAGAAGGACTCGAACCCTCGCCGACGGGGCCAGAACCCGGCGTCCTACCACTAGACGATCCCCCAACGCGCATCTTATATTATACAGTCCCGCCAGACCCGGAGTCAAGCAAAAAATATTAGCAAGTTCAGGACGTTTTACCTCAGCGTAGAAATTGATGATTCTCTTATAATTTGAACCTATAGTTTCAGCTCGATTTTTCTGATTTCATTCAGTAATTCGATAGGCCCTTGGTTATTAAAGAGCTTTTCACAGC